>NZ_JBHLZP010000008.1:0-74577 GCF_042429965.1 Actinoallomurus acaciae | reverse complement strand
CGCGCTGAGCGGCCCCGACCACTACCGGACGCTCCGCGCCCGGCTGCTGGCCGAGTCCGCGGCGGAGGCGGGCGCCTCGGTGCTCGCGCTCGCCGTGGTGGCGGCCTACACCGCGCTCTTCGTCGGCGCGACCGTGTTCGCGATCGCGGGCGCGTTCGGCGGCGTCCTGGTGATGGTCGCGGGGATGCCGCCCGAGCACGCGGCGAGCATCGTCATCCTGGTGGCGGTCATCTTCGGCGCGTTCGTGCCGTCGCTGTCGTTCCGATTGTCGGGGCTGCGAACACCGCCGCTGCCGACCAACGCCGACCAGCTCCAGGAGGGTATCGAACCGCGCTCGCCGTCGGCCGTGGCCGCCCGCGCGGTCCTCGCCGACACCTGGATGACCGCCCTGTACGCGACGGTCGGCCTGACCTGTGCCCTCTGCGTGACGGCGCTGGCGCACAACCACCGGCTCAGCCAGCTTCTGATGGCCGCCGCGGTGTCCCTGCTCCTGGTGTTGCACAGCCGGGGTCTGGGCAACGTCTGGCAGCGCCTGTCCCTGGTCGCGCCGGGCGTCTGGGGCGCCGCCATGATGATCGCCGTCGAGGTCGCCGGGGCCGATCCGGGCGGCCGGACGCTGCCGGCGGTCGGGGTGGCGTCGGTCGCCGCGGCGCTTCTCATCACCGGATGGATCGTGCCGGGCCGCCGGCTCGTGCCGTACTGGGGCCGGGCCGCGGAGATCCTGCACAGCCTGGTGGCGGTCAGCCTGCTGCCGCTGACCCTGTGGGTCCTCGGCGTGTACGGCGAGCTGCGGGCGATCGGCTGATCCGGGACAGGAGAGGACGGGCGGGAGACGATGCAGTCACGTCGTGACCAGGTCCAGGCCCACCTGTTCGTCATGGGCCGGATCACTTCCGGGATGCTCAGGGCCGACCCGGACGCGCCGGAGAGCCCCCAGGGCCGGACGAACCGCGGCGCGATCGCCGGGATCGTCGTCGCGGTGCTGCTGTGCGCCGCGGCGTTCATCTGGGGGCTGATCTCTCCGGGCCGGTCGAACACCTGGCGTGACTCCCAGAGCCTGATCGTCGACCAGGACACCGGCGCCTCCTACCTCTATGTGGACGGGCGGCTGCGTCCGGTCCGCAACTACGCGTCGGCGCGCCTGCTCGGCGGCAGCAAGATGAAGACGCGCAAGGTGCGGACGAAGTCGCTGGACGGCGCGCCGCACGGGCAGCCGGTCGGCATCGTCGGCGCGCCCGACTCGCTGCCGACCCCGGCGGATCTGAGCCGAGGCCCGTGGGCGGTGTGCTCCGGCACCGGTGAGGCCGGCCCGGCCGCCACCTCCACGACGCTCGCCGTGGGCGCGAGCACCACGGGCGACGACGACCCGCTGACGGCGGGCCAGGGGATGCTCGTCACCGGGCCCGACTCCGCCGTGTACCTCGTGTGGCAGGGCAGCCGGTTGCGGCTGAACCAGAAGAGCGGCGCGATGTCCGCGCTCGGCTACGCGGGCCGCGGCACCTCTCCGGTCTCGGCGGCGTTCATCGACGCGCTGCCGGCCGGACCGGACCTGACCGCGCCGGCCGTACCCGGCATGGGCACCGCCGGACCGGCCCTCGACGGGCACGCGACCCGCGTCGGCCAGGTGTTCCGGGTCGGTGTGATCGGCTCCGAGCCGCGCTACTACCAGCTGCGCCAGAACGGCCTGGCCGAGATAAGCGTCACCGTCGCCGACCTGCTGCTGGGCGACCCGGACGTCCGGCGCCTGGCCTACGGGAACCGGAGCGCGACCGCGGCCACGCTGTCGCCCGACGTGCTGAACGCGCACCTCGCCCCGGCCGACCAGACGGCGTCGCCCCCGGGGGCGCTGCCGGAGACGCCGCCTCGGCTCGTGGACCGCGGCACGTTGCAGTCCGCCTGCGTACGGGTCGTGCCGGGCGACGCGGGTCCCCGGGTGAGCGTGATGCTGGCGAACCCCGCGACGCTCGGCATGGTCGCCCAGGCGCCGACCTCCACCGCCTGCGTTCCGGTGGACCGCATCACCACTCCGCCCGGCGGAGGCGTGCTGGTACGGGCTCTGGCGGCCGACGGAGGCACGGGCGGCGCCTCCGTGTACCTCGTGACCGACACCGGCACCAAGTACCGCGTGCCGACCAGCGACGACCTCGCGGCGCTCGGCTACTCGGTCGGCGAGGCGGTGGCGCTGCCGTCACCGCTGCTCGCGATGGTGCCGGCCGGTCCCGACCTGAGCTCGGCGGACGCGGCTTCAGGCTCCTCCCCGGCGACGCCGGAGCCGTGCGGAGGCGCCGGGCAAGGCGGTGACAAGTCGACGACAAGCCACACCCGATAAGGAGAAAGGGCATGGGGCGATGAATCGGATGGTGGACCCTCCATCCTGCCCCCGTTCCCGTGCGTCCGAGCGAGAGAGGAAGGCGAGCGGTGGCAGGCAACGGAATGCAACAGTCGCAAGTATCGGCGACTAAGAACGGTATCAACGCCCTGGAACAGGCGTTCTCCGGCGTCACGAAGATCCGGCAGGACGTCGAGTCGACACGCCACAATCTTGCCTCCGGCTACAAGGGGTCGGACGGCGGGGCGTTCGGTGACCTCGTCAACAACTGGGAACAGCAGTGCGACGTCATCCTCACCAACCTGCGGGACATGGTCGACAAGCTCAACCAGACCCTGAGCGCCCAGCACCAGCAGCAGGGGTCGAGCAACGACCAGATCAACCAGGCGTACAACCAGTCGCAGTCCGTCTTCGACGCCCTGCACGGCTGAGCACGTCCCCCCATTCCGCTTGACGAGAGACGAGGACACCGATGAGCGAGGATTTCACCGACGGCTACATCTACGTCGACTACTCCCACATGAACAACGCCGCCGACGACCTGGTCAGCCAGACCAAGGCCATCGCCACGACGATCTCCAACATGGAGATGGAGCTGACCGAGCTCAAGAAGTCGTGGGTCGGTGACGACGCGGACACCTACAACAAGAAGCAGCAGGCATGGGACAACGCCATCAAGGCGATGGAGGACATGCTCACCCAGCACTCGCAGCTTCTGGACGAGATCTCCGGCAGCTACAAGTACAACGAGAACAACCTCAGCCAGATGTGGTCCGAGGTGCGGATCGGCTGAGCGCCCGGCCTCCGGCCGCCCGCCCGCTCACGGCGGCCGGAGGCCACGGCGTACCGAATGACCATTATGGTGACCGGGCCGGTGGCCCGGCGATGACGGAGATGAAGCCGAGGAGCGCGCAACGATGGCGGACAAGAAACTCGCACTGGACAAGAACGGGCTGCAGGACTTCGTCGATCACCAGATCGCGCCCTTCCAGGATTCCCTCGACAAGATCGCGAACACCGACACCGAGGCGGGTGTGGCGATCGGCTCCATCACGGGTGACGGTTACGAGTCCGACACCGAAAAGGGGATCTTCAAGGCGCAGCGGCCGCTGTCGATCGGGAAACTCGCGACCGACAGCGGTTCCGGCGGCGACAAGCTCGTCAAGAAGGTCAGCGACGTCTGCGATTCCATCACCGACGTCTACACCAAGCAGATCAACCTGTTCCGCGATCTCCATGACAACCTGGACACCACGATCAAAAAGCTCATGGACGGTCAGCACGACACCCTGGTGAAGATCGACGGAAAGATCTTCCTGGACGGCCTGGGCACGCTGCCCGGCGACTTCCAGGACACCGGAAGCTCCGGCGACTCCTGACCGTCAGGCGGTAATCCCGGCCCACGTACATCTTCCAACGGAGAGCGCACCATGGCGGACGACAGCAGCCAGGACAAGGCCCCGGCGTTTTCGACGGGCGACGACTGGTGGACCGCCGTCTACACGCTCACCGGTTATCAGCCGCCCAAGCGCGGGGTGATCTTCGAGCAGCTGTACGGCAACGACGACATCCCGCTGATGAAGATCGAGATCCACGACTGGGACGTCGAGCCGGACCTCGCCGAGCTCAGTGCCATCGACGCCATGTCGTGGCGGACGCAGAACTCCGGCTGGCGCATCGAGAACACCGACTTCGTCGTGCCGTTCTTCAACGGGCCCACGAGCAAGGGCTCGACGGTGCAGATGCGCAAGGCGCGGATCACGCTGCTGGGCACCTATGGCGGGGAGGTCCCCGCCGGCGGCGTGGTCATGGGCGGGGAGTTCACCGAAAAGGGCAGCCACCTCATGCCCGACGGTTTCCAGGGCTGGGACTCACGGCCGCTCTCCCAGTACAGCTACGGCGGGGGCATGGCCCTGGAGCAACTGCTGTACTCGCCGAACTCGACCTGGCGGTACGCCTGGAACAACGTTCATGTCGAGGACGACGCCGCCGTCGACCTGACCGGCTTCGACCGGGTCGCCAACGCGTTCGACCGGGCGGCGCAGTTCTTCCACAACAGCAGGAACACGATCCAGGGCTGGGAAGACGAGGTGGGCACCACGGAGGATGCCGCCTGGCAGGGGCAGGCCGCCGGCGTCTTCTGGGACATCATCCATCAGCTCGGGAACATCTACCAGAAGTACACCGACACCCTTCCGCTTCAGGGCTACAGCTCCAAGGCCGGCAACGACCTGCGCACGGCGAAGCAGGGCGTCTACAACGCGATGTCGAACCTGCACTCGACCTGGAGCACGTGGGCGCTCTACACGGGCAACCCGCTGCGCTGGCTGCACGACATCCTGCTCGAGGTCACCGACGACATCTGGGACAACAACCTCGTCAAGGTCAGCGCGATCCCGTACGTCAGCGAGTACGCCACCACGTGGTCGAACGAGGTCTCCGAAGACGGCTTCCGTACCAGCGTGAATAACAAGAACGGCGGGAGCTACGGCGACCTGAACGACCTCACCACGTGGAAGAACATCGGCGAAGAGGCGATCAAGCGCTGGCAGCAGAGCGTCATCGACCAGCTGGGCACGGCCGGGGACAAGGCGATGACGGCCGTGCACAACGCCCTGGTCGACGTCAACAAGACGCTGAACAAGCTGACCACCCAGAGCATCAACCTCCAGTCGGACTACCAGGCCGACAAGGCCGCCGCGGAGCAGGCGAAGGCGGACAAGGCGGCGGCCGACGCGGCGGCGCACGAGAAGGAGATGGAGGACAAGGCGGCGGCCGACGCGGCAGCCGCTGCCGCGCACGAGAAGGAGATGGAGGACAAGGCCGACAAGCAGCGGGCCGACGACCTCGCCCATCAGAAGGAGATGGAGGACAAGGCCGACAAGCAGCGGGCCGACGACCTCGCGCACCAGAAGGAGATGGAGGACAAGGCCGAGAAGGAGCGCGAGGAACAGGAGAAGGAGCAGAAGGAACAGCAGGCCAAGCAGGAACAGGAGCAGAAGGAGCAGGAGGCGAAGCAGGAGCAGCTTCAGAAGGAGCAGGAGGCGAAGCAGGAACAGCTCCAGAAGGAGCAGGAGGCCAAGCAGGAGGAGCAGGAGAAGAAACAGGAGGAGCAGCAGAAGGAGCAGGAGGCCAAGCAGGAGCAGCAGTACAAGGAGCAGATGGCCATACAGATGGCCATGCAGCAACAGCAGGAGAAGAAGCAGGAGGAGCAGGAGAAGAAACAGGAACAGGCCCAGAAGGAGCAGGAGCAGCAGCAGAAGGAACAGGAGGCCAGGCAGGAACAGCTCCAGAAGGAGCAGGAGGCGAAGCAGGAGAAGCTCCAGCAGGAGCAGGAGGCCAAGCAGGAGAAGCTCCAAAAGGAGCAGGAAACCAAGCAGGAGGAGCAGCAGAAGAAGCAGGAAGAGCAGCAGAAGAAACAGGAGGAGCAGGCCCAGCAGCAGTACAAGGACCAGCAGAAGACCGAGGCCGAATACCAGAAGAAGCAGGAAGAGCAGGCCAAGCAGCAGTACGACCAGCAGCGCAAGGACCAGCAGGACCAGGAGGCCAAGCAGGAGCAGCTCCAGAAGGAGCAGCAACAGCAGGCCGAGAAGCAGTACGCGCAGCAGAAGCAGGACCAGGAAGCGCAGGCCAAGCAGCAGTACGAGCAGCAGAAACAGCTTCAACAGCAGTACAACCAGCAGCTGCCCGGCGGCGGTAACAACAGCCAGCAGCAGCTCCAGCACCAGCTCCAGCAGCAGCAGGACCAGTTCCAGCACCAGCTGGAGAACGCCTACGGCAGCAACCAGGTCGGCAGCCAGACCCACCTCAATCCCGACGGGACCGTCACCACAGACTTCAGCGACGGCAGCTCGACGACCATCAACCCGCACACGGGCATGGAGACGACGACCCACCCGAACGGGTCCGTCACCACCGAGCACCTGAGCCACGCACACACGCTGACGAACCCCGACGGCAGCACCTCGACGGTCAATAGCGACGGGACGATCACCACGCACTACCCGGACGGCAGCGTCACGACGGTCAACCCGCGTACGAGCATGGCGACCACGCACGAGCCGGACGGGCAGACGATCACGACGTCGCTCGGCAACGGGGCGACGTTGCCGCACGGCTCATCCCTGGGCACCAGCTCGCTCTACGAGCCCGAGCTGCACGACCAGCCCTTCGACGGCTCGCTCGGCTCCGCCACCCAGATGGCCACCGAGTCCGCGGTGCCCGGCAGCACGGTCAGCCCGTCCGGGAACGTGCTCCCGCTGGGCACGCGGATCGACGGCACCACCACCGGCGGGACGCCCCTGGCCGACCAGACGACGAGCCGGGGCCCCATGGGCGGGCCCATGGGTGGCATGGGCGGTATGGGCGGCCTTGGCGGCATGGGCGGCGGCGGGGACAAGAGCTCCGGCGAGCGCGTGCGCCAGGTCTATGAGGACGACGACATCGTCCCGTCGAGCGGCGGTTCGCTCGGCCGGCGGAGCCGGCGCCCCACCGAGGAGGAAACCGTCGCGGGCCGGCGCACCCCGACCACCGCGGGCTACGACCCGTACGGAGGCGGCGACCGGGAGCGGACGGAGAGCGGCGACCGGGAGCGCGAGGCGTGGGTGCCCGAGGAAGAGGACGTCTGGGGCACCGACGAGGGCGGCTCGCCGGCCGTCATCGGATGACGTACGCGGCGGTCACCCGGCGCGGAGAGGAGTGACGGAGATGGAGACGAGCGACTCGCTGGAGGGGCAGGTCGCCGCGGCGCGGGAGCGTCTCGAGGCGACCAGGAAGGCGGTGGCCCGTGCGCGAGCCGACCTCGCCGACGCGTCCTCGACCGCACGGTCCAAGGACCGCTCGGTCGAGGTGACCGTCGGCCCGCAGGGCGAGCTGAAGCGGGTGAGGTTCCTCGACGAGAAGTACCGGACGATGGAGGCGGCGGAGCTGGGGGCGGCCGTCCTCGATGCGGCGAGCAGGGGCCGGGCGGCCATGGCGCGCCGGGTCATGGACACGTTCTCCGGCATCGAGACACCCGCCCTTGAGACGCCGGAGGTCTCCTACCGGCCGCCCGACTGGGAGCAGATCTTCGGCTCGGCCCTGGCCGCTGCCAAGCGTGGGCGTGGGTCCACGACGAACAAACCCCGTGGCGGCCGGAAGGGCGCCACACTGCACGACGAGATCGTGGAGGACGGTGGCGATGAGTAGCAAGTTCCAGTTCGACCAGACCCGCTTCAACAACGCGATAGACAGCATCGAGGGTCTGCGAGACCTGATCTATGAGTTCGGGGACAGCTTCTACGACAGCCTGAGCAACGCCGGGGAGGTCCTCGGCCACGACAAGGATTTCGGGCTCAACGCCAATCAGGTGCTCCAGCAGCAGCGGCTGCTGTTCCGTCAGGCGACCCATGCGCTGGGTCAGGTGGCCGACGCGGTCCCGCAGCAGCTCCAGTCGCAGCAGCGCTACATCAAGACCGGGCAGCAGAAGGTCCTCGACAGCGTCCATGACGTCGGTTCGCACCAGGCCGAAGGCTTGCCGGGGACGGGAAAGCCCGGCAGGTACTGATAGAAGACGATTGTGGCCGACGAGGCGGAGGGCCTGACCTTCAACGAGGACGAGCGGCGGCTCTTCCTGCTCGTCATGGGGTCGGAGCCTCCGCCGGCGGTCCCCGGCAAGGTCCTTGGCCTCAGGACGCCCTTCGACCAACTCGACCACAATCTGAGCACACTGGCGGCGCACTACTCCCACACCGCCTCGGCGATCGAGGGGGCGCTGCCGGACGAGGCCGTCGCGCAGTTCAAGAGCGTGTTCGCCTCGATCCTGGGCGCGGACGGCGGCATCTCCCAGGTCGATCAGATCCGCCGCGGCGCGCAGCTGATGGCCGAGCAGATCCAAGGCTGGTACCGGAGCCTGCTCGAGGCCCAGATCGAGATGCTGACGGCGCTCATCACGCTGGAGATCCAGCTCGACATCATGACCGCGATGGCCTTCTTCACCGGCGGTGCCTCGCTCGGTGAGGAGGCCGTCGCGGAGGGCGCGGCGCGCATCGCGATCAGGTCGGCCCTGGACCGGCTGGTCTCGTTCGTGAAGTTCGTCCTGCCGACGGCGATCCAGGCGGCCATCGGCGCGCTGATGATGATGGTCGCCAGCCTGATCGCGAGCAGCATCGACGGGGACCCCGACGGGCCCCACATCAACTGGAAGTGGGTCGGTGAGGGGGCGCTCGGCGGCGCCCTCGCCGACGTCGGGATCCGCGGGATCGGCGGCGTCTTCGACAAGCTGATCCTCAACGGCGTCAAGGGCATGGACAAGGCGTTCCTCACCGAGCTGACGAACATCGGCGGCGACTTCCTGAAGATGGGCGGCGGCACGATGTTCTCCGCCACCCTCACCCAGGGGCTCATCGAGGGCGAATGGCACGCCGCGCCGATGATGTTCGTCGCCGGCGGCCTGGTCGGCGCCGGGATGGGCGCGGCGATACGCGGCATCGGCGGCGGCGCGCTGAAGTACCGCATGATGAAGATGGACCCGAACGTCATCCGGTCGCTGACGAACCGCGACCTGCTGAACGTCAAACCACCGGGCGGCGACGAGAACGGCTCGCGTCCTCTTCCCGACCCCGATCCGGGCCACATCACGGAGACGCTCCCGCCGCCGCGGGTGACCCGGACCACCGGGCTCACCGGGCCGCCGGAAGGCCGCCCGCCGTCCGCGCCGGGCGAGACGTACACGCCGCCGCTGGGAGAGACGTCGGGCAACAGACCGCTCATCCGGCCCGTCGCGGAGGGCGATCCGCTGCCCACGAACGGCGGGCGGTCGCCGATCGACGCGAGGACCGAGCCGGTGGTACGGGAGAACGTCCCGAACCCGCTCGAAGAGCCGCCTGCCGAGACGCCGCCGCTGGTGGACGAGCCGGGTTCGTCGTTCGCCAAGCCGCCGCCGTTGTCGCAGGCGCCGCCGCCCCTGCCGCTGCGGCCGGGCGAGTCCCCCCTCCTGGGGCCCGACGGCATGCCGTTGCAGCGTCCGGAGACGATGACTCCCGGGGTGCCTCCCGGCACGCGAGGAACACCGCTCCCGGAGTCCACGAACCCGGCACCGGTGCCGCCGCGGGAGACCCCGGTCCCGCCCACGCCGCGGGGCACCTCCATACCGCCGGAACGCGTGCCCACCCAGTCCGGACGGGACGTCCCGCCGCCCATCGAGCACGAGACCCCCCCGCCGCGTCCCGAGACCACGTCGCGCGACGTGCCGCCGCAGGGCGAGACGCCGCAGGACATCCACGACACGACGTCGCACGACACGACCTCCCACGAGACGACCTCCCACGACGCGCCGCTGGATCAGCCGCCCGCCGAGCACACGCCGCCCCCGCACGTGGAGGTGGTCTCCGGCGGCCACGAGGACGTCACGCCGAACTTCGTCCTCGACACCGGGGATCGCGCCATATCCGACCGGCTGGACACGGGCCACGCCGACCAGGCGCGGCGCTACACCGGGCGGCTCGAAGGCGAGAACGGGAGGTTCCGGCAGCAGCAGGAGGCCGACCGGAACGTCGACGCCGCGGTCGCCGCACACAACGCCTCCAGCATGCACGGCGTGCCCGAGGAGGGCCCGAACACCGATCCGATGACCCGGATCCACGCGGCGGGAGTGCCGGACGGCCTCGCCCGCCCGGTCGCGGAGGCCTACCGAGCCGCGGTCGCCGAGCACGAGGCGGAGACGCGCGATGGGCCCAAGATCACCGTGGACGGCGCCGTGGAGCCGGTCCGTCCGCTGGCCGACCGGCTCCGCGAGCGGCTGGAGACGCTGTTCGGGGACAACGACTACGCCCCGTCGCCGGTCGAGGTGGTTGAGCGGCTGCTCCACCAGGACGAACGCTTCGAACCCGAGGCGTGGGCGCGTAAGGCCGGCGTGCCCGAACACCTCATCGGCACGGTCGCCGACGGTTACCGTGCGGTCCGCACGCAGTCGAGCCTCCCGGGCGAGGGCGCGACGCAGGAGCCGGCGGCGTTCGAGCGGCGGCTGACCGAGACGCTGGAGGCCCGGTTCGACGGGACCGAGCACGGGGTGCCGATCCCCGCGGTGGCCGACCGGCTGATCCGGGAGCAGGCGCGGGTCGACGCCGACCGGACGCAGCACTGGATCGGGGAGGTCCGGCAGCGGTTCGACACTCGCTGGCAACAGGCCTACGACCAGCACCGGCGCGGCGAGATCTCCGAGTGGGAGTTCGAACAGCGGTTCCAGGACCTGGTCGACGGCCTGCCCGACGAGCTCGAGATGGAGGCCGCGGTCCGCTCGGCCCGCGCGAGCGCCGAGACCGCCTTCGACACGGCCTTCGAGGCGGTCGACGGCCCCGACCGGTTCTCCCCGGTAGAGGAGGCGCAGGCGCGGGCGCGGTTCGTCGACGAGACCGAGTCCGAGGTCCGCCGGATCGTCGAACGCCTCGGCATGAAGGGCGAGCGGCTCGACCCGTACGTCTGGGACCGGTTCCACTCCCAGGCCCAGGCCCGCATCGAGGAGCTGGCGCGCGGCCTTTCCGCCCGCCTCGACCTGGAACACGACGCGGGCCTGCGGTTCGGCCGCCTCCTGGACGCGGCGGGTCTGGCCCACGACTCCGCCGACGTCGTCAGGCTGCGGGCCGAGTACGACGCGGAGTTCGCGGGCCGCACGAGGACGCTGCCCGGCGGCCGGGAGACCCGCACGCTGGAGCCGGACGAGTGGGAGCGGCGGGCCACCGAGCTCGGTCCCGCCGTGCGCGACCTGGACGCGCGCTGGACGGGCCGGCTGGCGGCGAAGGCGGCCGAGGACGCCCTGCTGGCCCGCGCCGACGACGAGCTGGCGCACCACGAGATCGTCTGGCGGGAGATGTCCGACCGGCCCCGCGAGCAGTTCGACGGCGTCGACGTCGACGCCGTGCTGGCCGAGCACAACGACGCGCTGCGGGCCGAGGGCGCCCGGCTCATCGGCGACCGCCACACGAGTGAGCTGACCGCGCGCGACTGGGAGGACTACGTCCAGAAGCTGACCGGCGCGTACGACCGGCTGGCCGAGCTGCTGCCGGGGCGGTTCGACGAGCATGCCGGCCGGGCCGTGATGCTTCGCCGGGTGGACCAGGCGTTCGAGGGTGTGGAGGCGCCGGACGCGCACGTGAACCGGGTCCGCCCCGAGTTCCGCGACGCGATGATCGCGGCGCACAGGTCGTTGTTCGGCCGTACGGGCGGGGGCGTGTGGTCCGGCGAGGAGCTGGCCGCTCGCGAGACGGAGTTCCAGCGGGAGCACTTCGGGCCGTACCTGGCCTCGCTGGCCGACCGCCTGCGGTTCGAGGCGAGGCTGGAGCACGCGCTCGGCGAGGGCGCCGAGCGGTTCCACGAGCTGACCAGCGAGGTCAGCGCGCTCACCGGCCGGGCGACCCGGCGGTACGCGATGAGCGAGCAGACCTTCGAGAACGTGGCGAAGGATTTCCGCGCCGAGTGGGCGGCCCTCGAACACGAGGCCTACGGTCCGCGCAACCGGAACGTCCCGGCCTGGCTGGAGCGGGAGCGGTCCGAGGGCGACGCCTTCGGCAGCACGTTGCGCAGCAGCTGGGAGACGCTCGTCTCCGAGGCCGACGCGCCCCGGCTGGCCCGGATCCGCGAGCAGGCCCGGATCGAGAACGAACAATGGCGGCAGCAGCTGGCCGAGGTGTTCGGCGACCTGCTGCGCAAGAACGCGGCGCTGGAGGCGCTCGACCAGGGCTTCGACTCGGGTCACCCGTCGCTGGCCTCGCCCCGGGCGCTGGCCGACTACCGTACGGCCCTGGAGGCGCTTCGGAACCGTCTGTCCTCGCAGTGGGACGCTGCCAGGACCGAGGACGAGCGCACCGTCCTGCTCGACGGCGCACGCGAAGAGCTGGCCGCGCTCCGCGCGGAGGCGGAGACCCGGGACGCCGCGTACCGCGAGTGGCGCGACAACCCCGAGTGGACACTGGACTTCGAGCGGCTCGACGTCAGCCGCACCCCGATCGAGGCGTACGAGCGCCGTGTCGGAACCGATGAGATCGAGCCGGAGCCGGTCACTCCGGAGAGCGCGCGCCCCCAGACCGTGTCGGAGGGGCCGCCCGAGCCTCCGCCGCGCGACCCGGAGGACCAGCGGCCGTACGTGGAGGACGTGCCGGACGAGGGCGACGGGCCGCTTCCGCGTGCCGACGACGCCGAGCTCCTGCTCTCGGAGATCGAGACCACGCCCGAGCCCGCTCCCGCGCCGCGCTCCGCACGGATGGTCGAGGCGGAGAACCGGGTCCGCGAGGGGCTCGCCACGCTGCGCGCCGAGATCGCTACGCGCGACGAGGCGTACCAGGAGTTCGAACGGCGGCTGGCCGCCCGCCCGGACGACGGCGGCCGCGTGCCCTTCGCCGAGGTCGGTTCGCTCCGCGAGTGGTTCGCCGACGAGTGGGTCGCCGGCCGGGACCGTACGGAGCTGGGCGCGGAGTTCACCCGGCGGCTGGGCCAGGTGCGCGCGGCCGCCCAGGCCGGTGAGACGTTCGACCGCGAGGTGGCCGGTGACCGGTCGTGGCTCTGGGGCGATCGGGAGGGCGTCTTCCGGGAGACCGCGCGCGTGCGGGAGCTGCGTGCACGCTTCATCCGCGAGCTCACCTCGTCTCCGCGGGGCGACGCCGAACGGGGCAGCCTGGTGGAGGAGCTGCGCGAGGAGTACCGGCAGGCGCACCTGGAGTGGCGGCAGCAGGCCACCGCGAACCGGGCCTTCGAGGCCGTGCTCACCGCGGACGACTCCCAGGGCCGCGTCGACCTGGGCCAGAGCCGGCACAAGTGGGACAACCTGACCCGCCGCTGGCACGAGGAGGAGCTGACCCGCCTCCGGGAGCGTTACACCGACGAGCGTGCGGCGCTGTCGGACCCGTCCGCGCCCGAGGCGGCCCAGCTGACCGAGAGCGTCCGGCAGGAGGCCCGGCGGCTCACCGCCCAGGCCGGGCCGATCGCCGAGCTGGGCCGCCGTCTGGAGCAGGTCGCGGAGAGGCGCGAACCGCCCCGCGACTGGTCGCCGGAGATCCAGTCGTGGTACCGGAGCGAGCGGACCGCGCTCACCCGCAAGACGATGGACCTCGTACGCGACCGGCCGTTCGACACGAAGCTGCGCGCCCGGCTGGAGGCGGACCACACACGCCTGCTCAGCGCCCTGAACGAGGTGGCGCACAGCCGGGAGCTCGCCCGCCGGGAGTTCGCCGACCTGTCTGCCGTGCGAGAGACCGGGCAGGCGAAGATGCGGTCCCGCGAGACGGCCACGTGGGCGAGCCGGCGGATCGAGCAGATCCGCCGCGCGTACGTCGAGGAGCAGATCACCGACAACGCGCTCCGCGAGGCCGAGGAACAGGGCCGGGAGTTCGTCCAAGCGCCGCTGGAGACCGCGCCCGGCGACTGGCACGAGCACGCGTGGCGGTCGGCGCAGAAGCGACTGTTCGACCGGTACGAGGAGCAGTTCACCCGGCACGACGAAGAGCTCGCCGGCGTGCCCGAGACCACCGTGTCCGCCGAGGACCGGGCGGCCTTCGAGGAGAAGGTCGAGTCGTGGCTGCTGGACAACCCGCAGGCGAAGGACCACCCCTCCTTCACCCAGATCAAGGACCGGATGGGGGCGGAGTTCGAACGCCGGCTCCTGGCGGGCGACCGGTCCCGGCAGGAGGTCATCGACGAGCTTCCCGGCGAACTGGACCTGGAGGCGGCCCGGCAGATCGCGCTCCGCTACGGTCAGGACGCGTTCGACCGCAGCTTCGCCATGTGGCAGCGACGGGTCGGTTCCCCGGAGCACTCACTGCCGTTCGAGCTGACCGGGTCGGTCGTCGAGATGGTGCGCGAGCGGGAGTGGACGGAGTTCGAGCGGCGCTGGGACGACGCCGTGCGGGAGGTCTTCCGGCAGGTCTCCGATATCCGCGGGGACCTGGCGGCGCGCCGTCGCGAGGCCACCGTCCGGCTGGACGAGCTGACCAAGGATCTGTTCGACGCGTTCGACCGGCGGGCCGGTCTCGCCTCCGAGCAGGAGCGTTTCGCCGAGCTGTTCGAGGCACGGGCCGGGTCGTTCAAGGACGCTCTGTCCGGTGCCGACCGTGCCCTCCTGGACGGGTTCGCCGCCCGGAACGCAGAGCCATCCGAGCCGGGTCGCCGGCAGGTGCTGCACGACGGCCTGGAGACGCTCCAGAAGGGGTACGAGCGGCACTTCCCGGCCGGCGAGCCGGTCACCGAGAAGGCCATGGCGCGGTGGCGGGAGACGTTCGACGAGACGGCCGAGTCCCTGCCGTCCCGGCTCGCGACGCAGACCGCGCGCGAGGCCGCGCTCCAGCGTTCCCTCCACGACCTGGAGACCCGGCACGCGGCGTGGGAGAACGACCCGGGGCTGAGCGAGGAGTTCCGCGAGCGGTTCGGCCTCCAGCACGGCGTCGCACTGGCCAAGGGGATTCTGTCGTCGATGAAGACCGCCCTCGGCCGTTCGGTCAACGACCACTTCGGCACGCTGTTCACCGGCGCGCAGGACAAGAGTCTGTCCGCCCGGCTCGAAGAGTGGCGTGAGTGGTACGACGACGCCGCCGGCACCGACCGGCTGAACGTCTGGCTCTCCGTGGAGGCGGCCCGCCAGAGCGTGGCCGGGAAGGCCGAGCAGATCTTCGCGGAGCGGTCCGCGCGGTGGCAGGGCGAGCACCCGGACCTGACACTGTCCGAGGAGGATCTGGGGCGGGCCCGCTCGGGCCTGGTGGAGCGCGTTCTCGACGCCTACGACGGCATCTTCGGCCTCGGTGTGAACAAGACCGGGGAGCTGGACAGCCGTACGTGGGTGTGGGACCAGCGTCTGGGGCGCCTGACCGCGGAACTGCCCGCCCACCTCGCCTTCGAGGCGGTGGCCCCGCCCGCCCTGAAGGGAATGGGCCGGGCGTTCCACACGATCAGCAAGGGCCACCGCACGGACGACGAGGTGTGGCTGAACAACACCGCCGAGTCGTTCCACGACGAGGCGTTCGACGAGTTCCGCGTGCTGTTCGCCCCACGAGACCTGTCCGCGTCCTGGGGGGAGCAGGAGGCGGCCACCACCAACGCGTTCTCGGCCGGCCGCGAGGAGGCCGCCGCCGAGGCCGCCGCGCCGGCCGAGACGGCGACGCTCGCCGAGGTCGCCACGCTGGATGAGACCTCCACGCCCGTGTCCACCGAGGTGACGGGGCTGGACCCGGAGCACGAGCGGTTGCTGTGGGCCGAGGTGCGGACGGCGTTGACGGCCCGGGGCCTGCCCACCGACGACGAGACGGCGCGGAACCTGCGGGCCGACCTGTCCGAGAAGTACCAGGCGCTGTCCCCGGAACGGAGGAGGCACACGCGGTCGGCCGGTGAGGCGATCGTGTGGGACCACGTCAAGACCCTCCTGAAGCCCGGCCAGCGCGTGGGACTCATGGGCGCGGGGTCGGCGAAGGAGAAGGAGTACTGGGCGGTCCTCGCGCATCCGGAAGTGGCCGATGCCACCACGATGGGCAGCGTGGTGCTGGCGAGGGGCCCGCACGGCGCCACGCTGTCCGTCGAGCTCAAGAAGGTCTACATGGGGCCGGGCGACCGCCTCTACCGGTTCGAGCAGGAGGCGGTGGACGCGGGAGGCAGCGGCCTCCTCAAGCCGGCGGCGATCGCCGAGGTCGACACCGGGGTGATGCGCGATCACCCGGGCGAGAGCTACGCCCACCCGGAGCACGTGTACCAGACGGAGGTGGCGTTCGAGCAGGCGTTCAACGACCTCTCCGGAGAGCCCGGTGTTCAGCCCTTCCTCCCGTTGGAGCGGTTCCTTCCGGCGAACTGGACGCTCACCACGGAGGGCGCGGGCTGGCTGATCGGACCGCCGCCGGTCGGCGCCCCCGGAGGCTCGCACGACCAGTACAACGTGGGCGTGTGGCCGGCGGCGATCTATCGCCTGATGACCGAACACGTGGCCGAGAACACCTGGCGCGACCTGTCGGACGGCTACCTCACGCGCGCTCACCTGGATGACGCGCGGGACTTCGCCGACGACGTCGCGGCCAGGATGTTCGCCTTCGAGACCCTGGGGTACGTCCCGGCGGACCTGTCGGTCGTCCGCCCATTCCTCGATGTGCCCGACCTGGCGTTGCAGGAACTGCGCTCCCACGCCTTCACCGAGTACGTGATCGCGGCCATGACGCTCAACCGGGACATCCACCTCGGTCTTCGAAAGGCCCACGCCGCCTATCTCACCCGGCACGAGTCCGACTTCCGGTTCAAGGAGATGCCGGAACGCTCGCACATGTTCCTCCCGCGGGACCGGGCGGCCTTCCGGCAGATCCTGGAGGAGAGGTTCCGGAGCCGGATCCCGGACTACGACGAGCAGTACCTCGAGTTCAACGAGATCCCCGTCCCGGACGGCGGCCTGATGGAGGTGGGCGACGACCCCGTCGGCGACTACCTGGACACCGCGATCCTCGGCAAGTCGGGCGTCAGGCTGGCCGACTTCGCCAACACCCACATCCTGGGGAAGTACGACACGAACGGAGGGCCGCTCGCCAAGGCCGTCCTGGAGATCCGTTACTACGTGCAGCTGATGACGGACGCGGCGGCGTCGCAGGCGAATCACCAGGCCCTGACGGACAAGGTGCGGTCGCTGCTCCCCTGGGTCGAGCGGCTGCACGATCCCTCCGCGGAGGACCTGGCGGAGATCGAGGCCGCGCGGGCGGAGCTACAGCGGCTGGCCCCGCCCCCCGGGGAGGGACTCGAGTTCGAGCCGGCCGAGTTCTTCGACCCCATCTACCACGACGACGGCTGGCCGATGGCGCGCGAGCGGTACGAGCGGACCCTCGCCGCGCGGCTGACCGGGGCCCAGGGCTCGTTCGTGGCCACGCGCTCCGTCATCGGCCGGCTGTTCCAGCGGCTGGCGGGCGAGCTCAGACGCGACGTCACGCCGTTGTTCGGCACGAGCGAGCGGCCGCTCGGCTCGTCGCAGGACCTGCGAACCCTGGCCGACGACCGGTCGGCGGATGGCCTGGCCGCCCGGATGGACGCCTTCACCGCCGCGATCCGGCGCGCCGCCGAGCTGGGCCTCGACGGCTTCTCCCGCCGCTCGCCCGGTGAGCGTCCCGCCTGGTGGCGAAGCTGGATGGAGGGGACCCGCGGCTACCGGCTGAACGACACGGCGCCAGGCTTCGAGCTGCCGTTCTCCGTCTACCGGAACCTGGCGCCGGCGTCCGACGACGGCCGCGGCATCCTCGCCGCGATGATCGCCTGGCAGGTGCCGAAGGGGGCGTCGCTGTTCGACGTCGTGCTCGGCTGGTGGCGGGCCGGGTACGGCGGCGAGCCGGTGCGTGAGGCGCTGTTCAGCGAGGCGTCGGAGCTGGACGAGTGGGTCGACCGTACGTTCGAGCCTCGTGCCGGCGTGACGGCCCCGGAGGCCCTCCATGCGCTGACGCCGCCGCATCTCATCGGGTACGACCGGCTGGTGACCGGGCGTATCCCCGCGAACCTGATTCCGGCCGCCGTCCAGACGAGGCTGGCGAACCGCGAGGCCACCGCCCTGCTGACGTTCGGCGGCCTGCCGCCCGAGGGCGACGGCACACCGTTGACCGATCTTCAGTGGGTCGTCGCCCGGCGGGCCGCCCTGCGTCTCCCCGCTTCGGAGGAGTGGTCCTGGACCGCGATGTGGTACCAGGGGGACCCGGCGTCCTTCCCCCGGATGGCGGCGGGACTGCCCATGAAGATGCCCTCGATCGTGCGGGTGTGGCGGTCCCCGGGGGAGGCGATGGCGCACGTCCGACCCGAGGGACCGGGCTGGATGGTCCTGGCCCGGGTGCACCGCACCGTCCATGACGCGGGCGCGTTCGGCCCGGCCAGTGGCCAGGGCCGGGTGCGTTACCTCGTGGACGCCGGCGCGCCCGAGGTCACCGAGGTGCACACCGCCCCCGACGCGTCGAAGGTCGAGCTGACGCTCGACTCCGCGGCGGGCGACGTGCGGGAGGCGCAGCTACGGGACGAGGACGAGGAGCGGTACGGGACCCTCTACCTCAAGACCGACGACTGGCTGCGGCTGGCGCCGCTGTTCAGGCGGGCGACCGCCGACGTCCTCGCCTGGGGCCGGGACGCGAACGGGGAGCTGGTCACGGCGCGGTTCACGACGCCGTTCGCGGACCCGTCGAGGACGTGGGTGTACGGCGGGTACGGCGACGCGATCGGCGCGCCGGCGGTCTACGCCGGCCGGCGAGCGGCGGAGCTGGCGGAGGAGGGATACACCGACCTGGTGCTGCTGGCCGATGTCGAGTACTCCGAGCCGGCGTCGCGTGCGCTGTCGACCCTGGCACAGGAGTTCGGCCTGCGGATCCACACCGCACCGCTGGCGCTGGCGCCGGGCCGTGACGGGCAGCCGGCAGCGTTCCACCTGCCGCTCGACGCCCAGGGACGGCCGGCGTCGTGGGTGACGTATCTGCCGGAGGGAGAGGTCTGGCGGCCTGCGGAGAACATCGCCGGCTGGGAGGTCGCGGAACTGGACTCCTACCCGCTGCCGGCATACGTCGGCGCGCCCGGCGGTGTGGGGCTGCGCTCGTCGGACGACGCCGAGGAGACGGCGCCCGATGAGGCGGTGAAGCTGGACGCGGATCACCGGCAGATGCTGTGGACCGAGGTGCGCGAGGAGCTGGAGCGCAACCACTGGACACCGGAGTATCCGAACTGGAGTCTTGAAAAGCAGGCGGACCTCGCGACGGTCCGGGCGAGGCTGTCGGAGAAGTACTGGCAGCTGTCCCCGGGGGATCGGAGGCACACGCGGTCGGCGGGTGTGGCGATAGCGCGGGACCTCATGGGTCTGCACGGCGCTCTCGGCGGAGGGTCGGGCAAGGAGAAGGAATACTTTCTCGCCATTCGGCACCCGAAGATCCCCTGGGTCAACGACCGGCACGGAGAACTGCTGGCGACGGGACCGCATGGCGCCAAGCTGGTCCTTGAGACCAAGAAGATCTACTCGGGGCCGGAATCCGGCTACTACGTGGACAAGGACGAGGCGATCGCGGTCCGGGGGACCGGGCTCCTCAAAATGGTGGCGATCCTCGAAGGGCTTTTCGGGGTGCTCCAGGACCACCCGGAAGAGCGCGGTTATGTCGATCCGGACCGCTCGTTCACCGTGGAGCAGGACCTTGAGACGGCGCTGTTCGCGATCGACGCTCCGCCTGGTGCCTCCGCCGACATCCCGTTGGAGCTCATCCTTCCGAAGGGCTGGTCGATCACCGACAAGGGAAAGGGCTGGCTGATCGACCAGTGGCTGGTCGGGCCTCCGTCGTGGGGATCGCACGAACACCTCAACACCGGCATGGACCTGGCCGTCGGGCACCCCATCCTGAAGCACGTCCTGGAACGCACCTGGCGCGACCTGAGCCAGGGATGGTTCACCCGCGCTCATCTGGCCGACGCGCTGGAATTCGCCGATCACATCGCGGCCCGCTTCATCTCCCAGGAGTACCTCGGGTACATTCCGGCGGACCTGCAGGTCGTACACCCATTCCTCGATGTCCCCGATCTCGCGGTGCAGGAACTGCGGTTCCACGCCGCCTTGCTCTACGTGTTCGGGGCCATGCGGCTCACCGGGCTCGCGGTCGAAGGATGGGACAAGTCCAATGCCGCGGTCCTGGGGCGTCACTCGCCCCACGTGGTGTTCCGGAACCTCCAGGAGCGGGCGCGGGCCTTCCTCCCGGAGGACCAGGCCGTGTTCTTGAGGATCGTCGAGAACACGTTCCGCAAACGAATTCCGGACTACGACGACCTCTACCGCAGGCGTACGGGGGAAAGCGTCCCGGACGACGGCCTGTTGTCGCTCTCCCGCGAGGGCACCGGCTACTCCGTCCGGCGATTCGTGACCAGCGGCCTGGTCGGGGACACCGAGGTCGAACTGAAGAGGTTCACCGGCATGACCACACTGCCGGAGCTGGACGGGAACCGGGTGGTCGTGGAGGTGCGGGCCTACGAGGCGTCGCAGGTCACGGCGGAGTCCTCGCGAGCGAACCACCGGACCCTCACCGACGTGGTGCGCTCGTGGCAGCCCAGGGCGGAGCGACTGCGTCACCCCACGGAGGCCGACCTCGCGCAGATCCGCGCGGCGAAGGAAGAACTCAGGCGGCTGGCACCGCCCCGCGGCACCGACGAGGACCAGGTACCGGCGCCCGACACAGGCTTCGGCGCCCGCTACGACGAGACCTGGCCCGCGATGCGCGAGGCCTACGAGACGGCCGTGGCCGCCCGGCTGGCCAAGGCCAAGACCCCGCCCCTTCTCATGCGTGCTCTCGTCCGGGACCTGAACCGGCGGTTGTCGGAAGAACTGCACCAGGACGCCGCACCGTTGTTCGGGACGCCGGATCGGCCGATCGGCTCGACGGCGGAGTTGGAAGGCCTGCTCGCCGACGACTCTGAATGGAGCCTGAACGAGACGATGACGGCCTTCGCGACCGCCGTCGACCGGCAGGTCGGGAGGGACTCGAAGAGCGTCCCGCTCCGCGATTCCGGAGCGCGGAGCACCTGGTGGCGTGAGCGGATGGACCGGCTGCGCGGCTACCGCCTGAGCGAAGAGCCACCCGACCACCTCGAGCGGCTGTTCTCCGTCTACCGGGCCCTCGCGCCGAAGTCAAAGAACAACCAGGGCATCCTCGTGGCGATGCTCGCCTGGCACGTGCCCCGGGGAGGCACGTTCTACGACGTCCTGCTGGCCTGGCGGCGGGCCGGGTTCGGTGACGAGCGGGTGCGGGAGGCTCTGGACGGCGAGGCCGCGCAACTCTACGAGTGGGTCGACCAGAACCTGGCGCCCAGGGCCGGTCTCCGGAACCCGCAGCGACTCGAAGCGCTGACACCACCGCATCGGCGTCCGGCGGACCCGGTCCGGTCCATCGAGAGGGATCTCGCGCGGACGACCGTCACCGAACGACCCGGCCCGGTGACCGCCGCCCCTTCCACGAGGCAGGCGGTGGCCGGTCGGCCGGAGAACAGATCCGCTGAGGACGTCGAGGAGGCACGCCGCGGCGAGACGGCGGTCGTTCACTCGCCGCCGAGTGCGCCGGCGGATCTGCGGCCGGCCTCGAGCGTTCCGGCGGAGGATGTCTACCCGTTCGACCCGGCGCGGGTTCAGAACTGGACGCATCGCGTGCTGCGGGCCATGGAGGGGTCGGTCGGCTTCTACCGGTGGGTGCCGCCGCCGCTTCCCGACGAGACCCGTGCTTTCCAGATCCGCACGATGTCCGCGAACGGCACGCCGAATGATTTCCTGCGGTGGATCCGCGGGGAGGGGCCCGCGCCGACGACGCTCGACCGGATGAACTGCTGGGAGGCCATCCTCTACACGGCGCACTGGTCAGGTGCGGTCGACCGGGGATGGCTGGCGCAGATCCATCGCGAGGCGTCTCAGGCGGCGGACGAGGTGTATCGCGCGGGATTGACCGACCAGCCGAATGCCGCCGTCGCGATGTTGCGGGCCATCGACACCTACGGTGACACGCTGATGCGCTCCCTGGTCGTCGGCGAGCCGACCCACCATCGGCGCGATGCCCGGTCCGGTCTGGTCACGCCGGATCTGCCCGCCGGGCACCTGGTGACCATCAACGGCAGCGCCCACGTCATGCTGGCGCTCGGCACACGTGACGCCCAGGGGCGTCAGGAGGTGCTGAGTCTCTGGAATTTCCCGGAGGACGAGCCGGGGCGGCGGACGTCCGCCCCGTACGTTCCGTCCTCGACGGGTTCGGGGTACCTGCAGAGGACGACGCTGGAGGAGTTCCTCGACCTTCCCCAGTTCATCCGGCCGAGGTCCATCCTGTCCGCGGCGCCGGCGTGGTCGTCGGGGCCCGGGGCCGCCGCCATCCGGACCGTGGGCGCCGCGACACCGGTCGTGGAACCGGCCGCGATGGTCGCGACGCCGGCGAGCGCGGACTGGCTGGCCCGGCGGTTCGCCGCACCCGTCGTCCCGGTCGCGACGGAGCGTTTCGAGGCCAAGGCCGACTTCCGCGTGGCGGGCGGGAGGCCACGCGCGTCGGGCTGGGGGACGCTGATCCGGATCAACGTCCAGCGGATCCAGGCGGCGAACGGCACGTGGCTGCGGAACCACGTCGTTGTCCTGCCGGTGAAGCCGATGTTCGGGGTGAGCGCGCACGACGTCGCGGGGATGCAGCGGTCCCTGAACCGGATGATCGACCAGTACGCGAACCGGGGGTATGAGCTCCCGGTGTCGGGGGACCAGTTCTTCTTCGGGGTCAAGCTGGTCATCGATCCCGATCACCTGGAGGCCGTCGAGATACGGCCGGGCCGGACCCCCGACGCGCCCGACCTGACGTTGCGCCGGCCGGACGCGCGGCACTGGGGGCTGGGCGACTTCACCGTTCTTCTGCTGCACGAGCTGTTCCACTACCTGGGCCTGCCGGACGAGTATCGGGATGCTCTGTCGCTGTTCCGCCGGCTGATGCGGTCTTCGGCGGTCAGGACCGACGGGATCATGGCGGGGGGCGTCTTCGACCCGTCCAAGCCGATGCCGGCCCGTTATCTGCGGATCATCGAGTCGGTGGTCGACGCGACCTCGGTCCTGCGGGACCACCCGCTCGACGCGCCGGGGTCGCGCGGGTTCGCCGCCGCACCGCCGATGGCAGCGGGAGGCGACGCGGAGACGGTCGCGGCGGCGTCGATGTATGAGGTGGTGACCCGGCCGGACGAGGGCCCACGGCATCCCGCCCCGCCCGCACCGGGCGAGCCGGTGTCCCGGTCGGCGCTCGGCGAACCGGAGTATCCCGGAGAGTCGGTCCTCGACCTGGGGCTGCCGCCGCAGGAGCCGGCCGGAGGCCCGGTGGAGAACCCGGCCCTCACCGGTCCGAGGGAGGCGGAGTACGCCGGGCGCCTCGCGGAACTGCTGTCCGCCGAGGAGGTGGACCGTCTCGCGGTCATGGAGCAGCTCCGCCTTCGCGGTTCTCTCGGGGACGGCCGTACCGCCGAGACGCTGGACGCCGCCTTCCGGTCGCGTACCGGGACGTCGCTGGCCGAGGCGATGGACGGCGCGATCGTGGAGGGGCGGGCGCCGGAGAGCCTGGTCGAGGACGTGCTCCGGCATATCGGCCTGGTGGAGGAGTTCACCCTCGGCGCGCAGCCGCCCGGCTCGATCGCGGTCGCTCCGGACGAGCTGCCGACTTCGCTGTCGTCGGTCCAGGACTACGCCGAAGCGATCCACACGATGGCGGTTCGGCACGAGGACGGGGAGGGCGTGCTCACCCTGCTGCGTCTCCTCGGCGGCGATGTGCGAAAGGTCACGGCCGTACAGCACGCGTACGTCGCGAAGTACGGCGTGACCTTCAACCAGCACGTGGAGGAGCTGTGGGAGCGGCAGTACGGCCCCGCGCACGCTCACCGGTGGAACGAGATCTGGCCGACGACCGCCGCCGACCGGCTCTTCACCGAGTCGCTCCCGCAGCCGGTCTCCTACGAGCAGGTCGAGCGCTGGTACGACCGGCTGGCCGGGCTGACGTTCCAGCACCACGAGCTCGGTGCCGTCCGGGTGCCGAGCGACCATCCGGCCGACGGGTGCCAGATGCGGGCCCACCTCGCGGCGTTCCAGCTTCTCCAGTGGGGGGCGCCCGTCGGCAAGATCACGGCCAGCAGGGTGGAAGAGGGAGGCCTTCCCGGGCTGGGGCTGCGCGACGGCGACTACCCGGGCTTCCTGAGCCCGACGACCGTTCCGTGGTTCTGGCACATCGCCCCGGTGGTGTGGGCGCACGACCCGGAGGGGCGGCCGGGGTGGATGGTCCTCGACACGGCGCTCAGGCGCGGGCCGATGACGCCCGGCGAATGGCTTAGCGCGATCGGCGTCAAGCCGGGCGGTGATCAGGACATCTTCCACACCGGCACGGTGGACGACGTCTACGCGGCTCTGATGAGGGAGTTCGACAAGGCTCCGTCGGCGTGGCACCACAACCCGAGCATGAAGCTGACGTTCCTGAGGGGACGGTCGGTCGCGGTGATAACCCAGGCGCGTCTCGTGGGCCACGTCATCGACACGCCCGTGGCTCTGCCCACGCTCGACAAATGGACGAACGAGCTACCCGAGAAACTCCTCGAGCACGCTCTCGTGATGCGGGAGCTCAGGTACGCGCGGCACGCCGACCGGGTCCTGACGGAATCGCGGGACAACGGCGTACCGGCCGAGGAGGTGACACGACGGCTGGAGGCCGAGCTCGGCGGCGCCAGCCCGCGGAGGGGCACGCTCGCCCGTTATCCCGCTCTCGGCCAGTCGCTCCGCGACGTCCTCGGTGACCACTACGAGGACCTCGTACCCCGGCTCTTCCCGGTGGAGGAGCCCGGGGGGAGACCCTCGGTGGACGAGCTGGCCGAAGCGCTCGGCCGCATCTCGCTGAACGCGGACATGTCGCTCGTCCCGGTCGCGGAGGAGCAGGCGTCGCCACCGGCGGACTGGCCGCGGTGGACGGACGTGCCGGCCACCGGACCCGCGGCCCCCGAAGAGTTCGAGATCGCGGGTGTGGCCCCGTCCATGGACGCGGACGAACCACTGGTGTCGCCGGTCAGGTTCGGGCATGTCTACCAGCGCGGCTCATGGGTCGAAGAGCGCGGCGTGTACCGGCACGCGCTCGCCCGGGTGCTGGCCGCCGACCCGGAGGTGGACCTGGCCGCACGGCAGGCGGCCCGCCGCCTGTACACGGTTCTCGCCCTCCATGTCGGGGCCGACGCCGCGGCCGCGGGTTTCGGCGCGCCGTCCGGCGTCGAGCTCGAACGCCTGCTCGGCGCCGGGTCGGAGTGGGATCTCGGCCAGGTGATGGACGCCTTCCACGATGCCGTGCATCGTCACCAGGCGACCTTGACGGAACTGTGGGGCTTGACCCCGTACGTACGGGATGCGCGTGCGGAGGACTGGCTCTCGGCGATGCGTGACGACCGCGGTCACGAGGTGCATCTCCTGCCGCCGGACCAGACAGAGTGGGCGCTGCGGGTCTACCGGCGGCTGGGGCCCGCGGCGGGTGACCGCCGGTCGTTCCTCCAGGCGCTGATCGTTTGGGGTGTCCGCGCCGGGCAGCCGATTCTCGACGTGCTGCGGGCCTGGCGGTGGGCCGGGCTCGGCAGCAGCGCCAGTTACCAGGTGCCCCGGGGCTTGATGATCGGTGAGGCCGCCGACCTGTACGAGTGGCTCGACCGGGAGTTCTCCCCGGCGGAGCGGACCGACGACGCGGAGCTGCGTTCCGCGTTGACGTTGCCGCACGAGCGGGTGCGGGACGTTCCGCCGGAGGACGACCTCGCCGTGGCGCGGGTCAGGTTCGGCTCGCTCTACCAGAGCGATTCCTGGGGCGTGACACGCGGGGAGTTCGAGCGGGCGGTCACGCGTGTGCCGGCCGCCGACCCGGAGGTGCTGCGGTCCCCCCGCGAGGCGGTCCGCGGGCTGTACACGGCGTTGACCGCGCACATGGCCGCCGATGAGGCCGCCGCCGGTTTCCTCACGCACGGAGCGGAGCCGGGCCGCTCGCCGGCCGCCGAGCTCGAACGCCTGCTCGGCGACGAGTCGGAGTGGGGCCCGCACGACGCGATGGCCGCCTTCTCCAGGGGCGCCCAGCACCACCAGGCGGCGTTGACGGAGCTGTGGGGCGAGGCCCCGCACGTACGGGACGCGCGCGCGGAGGACTGGCTCTCGGAGGTACGTGACGACCGCGGTCACGAGGTGAACCTCCTGCCGCCGGACCAGACGGAGTGGGCGCTGCGGGTCTACCGGCGGCTGGATTTCACGCCGGACGACCGCCGGTCGTTCCTCGAGGCGCTGATCGTTTGGAGTGTGCACGCCGGAGAGCCGCTGTACGACACCCTGCGAGCCTGGCGGTGGGCGGGACTCAGCGCCCCCGGCCACGCGGTGCCCCGGAGACTGCTGGCCGGTGAGGCGGCCGACCTGCACGAGTGGCTCGGCGAGGAGTTCGCACCGGCCGAGCGCATCGGCGACCTCAGCCCGCGGCCCGACCTGACGCCGCCGCACGTGCGGCTGGATGATGGTGCGACCGGTCTCTCCGTGGGCCCGGGGGAGAACGGCGAGGAGACGCCGGACCGGCGGCTCGTCCGCCACGACCCGGCGGACGCCCCCGAGCCCGTCGTCCAGCTCACGTCGTCCGATCGCGGAGACTCCTCGTGGTCGCCGTTCCGGCTCGGGCCCGAGGGAACCCGGCGGACGTTCCCGTGGTTGAGCAGGATCAATCCCATGGTGGTCGAGGGCGGCGACTTCCTGACGAACTGCCTGCTCATCGCGATCGCCGTTCATCTCACGCTGGAAGAGGCGCGGCTGAACCCGGATGAGGATCCGGAGCTGCTGGCCTGGTTCCAGGTTCCACCGGACGTCCGATCGCCGTACGAGTACCTGGCGAATCTCGAGAAGGGCGACCCGATCGACGTGCCCGGGTTCCGGGCGATCGAGGACGCGCTGCTCGCGGCGGGACACGGCGCGCACGGGATCGTGGTGATCGGCGCGCACGGCACGGACGTGGACCACCTCGTCAACGCGGTCAACGTGAAGGGACGGGTCGTCTTCCTCGACGGCCAGCGGCGGGCCGAGGCCGACCTGCCGGACGACTTCCGCAGCCTTCAGTTCCTGCCGACCAGTGAGGGCTTCTCGCGCGAACTGGTCGCGGCGCGACCGGAGCCGTGGCCGCACGGACGGCTGCTCGGCGCGGGCACGTCCGACCTCACGGCGGCGGGGGAGCCGGACATCGTCGACCACTGGCTCCAGGAGTCCGTGCTCGACAGCAAACCGCGTTCTTCCGCGTTGCAGGACCTCGACGACGCGGTGGAGAGGCTGCGCGACGACCGTGACGACGTCTCGGCCATGCGCGCGGTGCTCCACGCGATCGACGAGTGGAGGACGCCGAAGAGCGGGCCCAGCGGGCGCGACGCGGCGGTCGCCCGGCTGCAGGCCGCCGTCGAAGCGGACCTGACCCGCCTGCGGAGCCTCACCGAGGCCGATGACCCAGAGCCCGACCTCGGCGATGCCCTCAGCGAGCGGGATCCGGAGGAGACGCAGGTCGCCCTGCGCGACCTGGAGGCCAGGTTCTTCCCGTCCCAGCTGAACCTCGGCGCCGAACATCGAGCCGACACGGTCGTCACCCCCCACGTGGACGGGGACGTGTACTTCGGGGCGATCGCCGAGGTCCTCGACACCCTGCACGGTCCGGGCGACCGGCTCTACATCAACTCCTGGTACCTCAACCTCGCCACCCGGCTGCGGACCGGGGCCGGTGAGCCGAACCTGGGCGAGCGGCTGGTGGCCCTGGCCGAGGCCGGGGTCGACGTGCGGGTGGTCGTCGCGATCCCGCGGCACTCGCTCGGCTCGTCCGGAGCGCCGCCGCTCCAGCAGGACTTGCTGCACATGCCGTACGCGACGATGGTCGGGGGCTTCGCGCGGACGAACATCTACTCGGTGGAGACGCTGCGGAGCGCGGTCGGCGAGGGCCGGAAGCCGCTCGCCGACCGGGTGCTCATCGACTGGGGCGGTGGCTTCGACTCCCGCCACGAGAAGACGACGGTCGCCTACAGCGCGACGACCGGCCGGCTGCACGCGTTCGTCGGCGGGATGGACTACGCGCCGAACCGGTTCACCGAAGAGGGGCATGCCGGGGCCCCGCAGCACAACTACACGCACGACGCGGGCGTGCAACTCCAGGGGCGTGCCGCGGAAGAGGTGTTGCGCAACTTCTGGACCCGCTGGGACGAGGCCGCGACGCTGCCGGCACGCGACTACTGGTCGAACGGGCAGAAGAGGCCCTACAACGCCGCGGTCAGTCCCAAGCCCGCGTCGCTCACGCCGGAGTACTCCCCCGCGCTGGTGCGGACGTCGAGCCGGGAGTATCGCGACGCCGGGGTACGGATCTGGCGGAGCTACGCGCCCCATCGGGTCACTCCTCTGGGCGACAACCTGCGGCTCGACTGGCACACCCTGCCGACCGGCGGGGTGAAAGAGGTCTCCGACGGCCTGACCGCGGCGATCGACGCCGCCAATACCTACATCTACGTCGAGGACCAGACGCTCAACCCCTCGCACGTCGGGAACGTCTACAACAAGCACGAGGTGCTGTTCCCGGCGGTCTCCAGGGCGCTGGCCCGCGGCGTCAAGGTGATCTTCGTGACGCAGGGCTTCCCCGGCCGGGGCGCCAAGTCCTCGGCCGACGCGACGCCCAAGGTGTCCGGTGAGATCGACACGTTCGTGCTGCGCGGGCTGACGCCGGAGCAGCGCGCGAACTTCGCCCTGTTCACCTTGAAGGACACCAAGGTGCACTCGAAGATCGTGCTGGTCGACGACGAGTTCGCCTCCATCGGCTCGGCCAACTTCTGGGACCGCTCGATGGTCGGGGACGAGTCCGAGATCACCGCGGCGATGGTGCACCCGGGCGGCTCTCGCTCACTCGTCGCCGATCTGCGGGTGCGGCTCTGGCGCGAGCACCTCCGGCTGCCGGAGACGGACTCGGCGGACGCCGATCTTCGTGACCTGAGCGTCGGGCTCGGGTACTTCCGCCGTCTGTGGGGTACCGGGACGACGTCCGACATCCCGGAGAGCGTGCTCGAGGAGGTGCGCGACCACGGCCTCGTGAGCCGGCTCATGCGCCGGGCGGGCCCGGCCGAGGGCTCCGACTCCGCCGGCGAGGGCAAGGCCGTCGTGACGACGCACGACGCGGACGACCCGATGAGGAGCCTGCCCGATCGGCTGGAGCAGGGGCTCACGGAGATGGGCGTCGACCGGCGCGTGCACGCGCTGAGCACCGGCAACCTGGTCCGGCTCGTGCAGACGCCCGACATGTGGGGCGCGGCCATGACGAAGGACGACGTCATGGCCTTCGGCGATCGGGCCGTCGACGAACTGGCCGGCACCGTGCGCGGGATCATGGGCGGCGGTAGGCGGCTGATCGACGTCGTCAGCCTCCTGCCGCCGACCGGGCGGATCCACGAAGCGGTGAAGAACGCGCTTCTCGACGTCGCGTCGCAAGAGGACTCCGGGCCCGTTCTCGTGCGGTTCCTGTTCGGGAACGTCCCGCTGCGGGACACGTTCTCGGAATTCGTCAAGGACCTGAGGAGGTTCCTCAAGGACAACGGCGTGCCGATGGACCGGATGACCGTCCTCGCCGGGCAGTTGTCCAACGTTCTCAGGGGCTTTTGGAACCACTCGAAGATCGTCGCGTCCGACGGCGCCGTGGCCCTGGTCGGTGGCCACAACCTCTGGGCGGAGACGTACGGCGGTTATCCTCCGGTCCACGACGTCTCCATCGAGATGATCGGCGAAGGCGCCCGGCACGCGCACGCCTTCGCCGACTATCTGTGGACGAGCGGTGGCCGCGATCTGAAGGTCGAGCAGATCACCGCGAATTACTCGGCGAAGACGCTGTCCCCCGGCCCGGATCGGAACAAGATCGCCCTGGTCGATTCGTCGGAGCTGCCGCACACCGAGCCGGACCTGAGCCGTGGTGCTCCGGAGCAGTGGCACAGCGCTCGGGCCCTGTCGCTCGGCCGGGCGGCGTTCCTCGGCGACCAGGCCAGCGACACCGCCAAGGAAGCGGTGATCAAGAACGCGCGTCGCAGCCTGAAGATCAGCCAGCAGGACCTGGCGTTCACCGGCTTCACCGCGGAGAAGGACCACCAGGTCGCTCGGTGGATCGCCGAGGCGCTGGTGGACAAGCCGGAGCTCACGGTCGACATCGTCGTGTCATCGGCCAAGGCCGGCGCGGTGAACGGCGCGTACAGCTGGGGGTTCGGGGCGCCCGGCACGTACGCGATGATCAAGCGTTTCGTCCGGACGGTGGCCGACCCCGAGGCGCGGGGAGACCACGACGAACTCATCGAGAACGCCCTGCGGAGGGTGAAGGTCGCGCCCTTCGTCTTCACCGAACGCGACGGAAGCGAGCATGCGTTCGCATGGCCGGACCCGCCTACGGGCACCATCGCGCGACGGTACGAGCCGGGCGCGAAGTTCGCCAGGTCGAAGAAGACCGTTCCGGAGCCGGCGAACCACGCGAAGGTCTACATCGCCGATGACGCCGTCTACTACGTCGGATCGGACAACCTGTATCCGCACAAGCTCGCGGAGTTCGGCTACCTCATCGAGGGCGAGGCCGTCCAGGACCTCGTCACCAACTACTGGGAGAGGCTGTGGCACTACGCGGAGCCGCACGCCACGGACTTCCAGCGGGACATCGTCGAGGACTGGAAGGCCGAATCCAGCCTGGGGACGCTGAACCCGCGTTCGGCGGCCCTGGAGGGGATCGACCGGGCGCTCGACCGCTGGCAGCAGGGAGGGCGCCTGGATCCGTCCCGGCTGGACCAGAACGAACGGCAGCTCAGAGACGTCCTGCGCGCGATCGACCGGTGGCGGAACGCCAAGCAGGGGCAGCCCAGCGCACGGAGCGAGGCCGTGGACCGGCTCCAGGCGAGCATCGAGCGGGAGCTCGACGCCGTGGTGGCCCCGCGGCAGACGACGGACGAGCCCCTCGCGGAAGCCTCGCAGCGGTCCGGCGGCCTCGCCCAGGAAGGCCCTCTGGAGAGGAGCCTGGGGCCGCGCCCGGGCGCACCGGCCGTCCACGATTCACCGGGCTCGGGCGTGTCGACCGGCCACGATCCACTGGACCGGGTGGTGCGGCTCGGCGTTCACTCGGTCGGCCGGTACAGGTGGTGGGGCGACGACTTCGCGCTGGACCCGGACCACGGGTTCCGCATCGCCGAGACGGGCCCGCGCGGCAAGCGCAACGACTTCGTGCGCTGGATCCGGGGCACCGGGCCCGAGCCGCCGTCGTCCGGCCTGATGACCTCCCGGCAGGCGATCCTCTTCCTCGCCTACCGGGCCGGTGCGGTGGACCGCGAGTGGCTGGCCGACATGCACGACGCCGCCGCCGAGGCGGCCCGCGTCACGTTCGAGGCACGGATGGCCGAGTCCGGCCGAAGGAGCCCTGCGATCGACGCGGCGTACGAGGCGTACACGCAGAAGATCGCGGAGCTCTCCGGTTCGGGAGAGACCACCACGCACGTCCTCAACGCGGATTCGAGGGTCGAGCCGCCGGTACCGCGCGGTCACTGGGTGTCGATCGGCGATGGCCGTCATCTCGCCCTCGCGGTGGGGACGCGCGACGCCAAGGGCCGTCAGCGGGTGCTCAGCCACTCTCAGTACCTGGCGGCGGTCCGGGACTCGGGCGGCACCGGTTGGGCGCGCGGCACGTTGCAACTGACCACGGTCGAGGAGTTGCTGAAGGAGTTCGGCTCCGATCTCACGGTGGTCTCCCGGGCGCCCGCCTGGGCCACGACCGCAGGCCCAGGTCTCACTCTCGGCACCGGCCGGCCGGCGCCCCGGGCTCCGTTGGAGCACACGGGTCCGCCGGGGTCCACGCCGGAGAATCCGCAGTACCGGTTCCCCACGGTGTCGGACTGGCCGGCGTCGTTCTCCGCTGAGGCGGACCGGCTGGCGGGCCTCTCCGTGGGCGACCGGAGAGAGGCGCTGGTGGCCCTGACGCAGCCACAGCGGGAGACGCTGGCGTCGAGCAGCGATTTCGTGGATCGGCTGCGGGACCGGCTGGAGGACGGGAACGAGGAGTTCGCCGAGGTGGCGGCCCGGCTGATGCTCCAGGTGCCGCCGGAGGCCGACCAGTCGGCGACGAGCCGAGAACTGGCCGTGAAGGTCATCACCCGGATGCTGAGGCACGCGCCGGACGCGGCACAGCGGATGCTCGGCAAGGGCGCGCGGGTGATGATCACCCCACGCGGGGAGAGCATGACCGGGCGCGAACCCTGGACGTCGGACGTCGGCGTGGTGGCCGACCGCAACCCGATGGACATCCAACGGTCCGCGAGGTTCGGCACGGTCACCGCCGCGCCCGAGGAGAACCTCATCGGCGAAGTGCCCCTCGTCGGTTACGAGGTGGGCCAGGGCGGCAACATCCTGGTGCACGAGTTCACCCACCTGCTCCACGCGTACGGGCTGACCCCCGAGGACCGGGACCTGATCGAGGCGCTCTACGAAGCGCGGAAGGGCTCTTTGGAGGGGTGGCCCGACGGAGATCTGACGAACCCGGCACAACCGTGGTCGCGCAACTACTCCTCCGTGAACGCCAAGGAGTACCTCGCACAGGCCGCGTGCGTCTTCTTCCGGGTGAACCCCGGCCAGGACCTGCAGACCAGGCTGGAGCGGTTCCACGACCCCGAAGCGCTGCGGGCGCATGATCCGGAGATCGTGCGGCTCATGGAGAAGTACTTCGGGCCGGCGAGCGAGGGCGGTCTCGAGGGCAGCCCGTTGTGGCAGGTCGAGGCGGAGAACGCGTCCCTCCAGGCGTTCCGGTCATTCCAGCGGTCGCTCGCGGACGGCGGCCGTGTCCGCTTCTCCTCGCTCTACGCCGACACGAGCTGGGACGTCACGATCAGCAGGTACCACCGTGCGCTGTCCACGGTGCTGTCCGGCGACCGGCGTCTGATCGGCCCTCTCCGACGGGCCCTCCAAGAGCTGGACCGCAGGCTCTCGATCGCCATCCCCGACGAGGCCGTGGTCCCGAAGGCCCTCGACCCGTCCGGGCGGGAACCCGAGGCCGCGCTGAGGCAGCGGCTCGACGACGACGCCGGTTGGACGCTCGGCGAACTCATGACCGCGTTCGCCCAAGCCGTCCGATCCAACCGCGACCTGCTCGGCTGGACCTGGCTGGACCGGCCGTTCCCGCTCCACGAGGCACGCTGGCTCGACGAGATGATCGAACGCGGCTACCGGCCCGGCCGCCGGATGAACGACCAGACGGAGTTCCTGTTCCGCGTCCTCCGCATCCTTGGCCTCTCGCCGGAGGACCGCGCGCACTTCCTGCGCGCGCAGATCGCCCGCTTCCCGCAATCGGCCTACGAGACCCTCGCCGCGTGGCGGTTCGCCGGGTTCGGCGACGATCCGGCCCATGAGGTTCCGGAGGAGATCCTCGACGGCGAGGCGGCCGACCTGTACCACTGGCTCGACGTGACCTTCGCGCCGCGCGACCTGACGAGCGACCGGGCGCTGCTGGCCGACCTGGTGCCGCCGCACCAGGCCCTGAGCGCCGGATCGCACGAGTCGGGCCCGCCCCTCCCGGTCCACTCGGCACCGCACGCGCCGCAGGATCTGCGGCCGGCCTCCGGCGTTCCGGTGTCGGAGGCCTACGCGTTCGATCCGGCGAGGGTGATGAGCTGGACTCACCGGGTGCTGCGGGCCGCGCAGAGGTCCGTCGGCATGTACCGGTGGACGAGGTCGGGGCCCAACCCCCGCCAGGGTTTCGAAATCGGCACGGCCGCGATGCCTGGCAGGCCTGAGGAGTTCGCCCTGTGGCTGCGCGGTGAGGGACCCGCGCCGTGGTGGCGCAGCTACATGAACTGCTGGGAAGCGTTCCTGTTCACCGCGTTCTGGTCCGGAGCGGTCGACCGGCGCTGGTTGGTGGAGATACACCGGACGGCGGCCTACGCGGCGAGACTCCGGTTCAAGGCGGAGGTCGATTCCGGGGTCGACTTCAACGTCGCGGGTCCGAGGGCCCTCGACGCCTACGGGAACGTGCTCATGGACCTGATCTCCAACGGGGAGTTCACCGAGCATCGACACGATCTCCAGACCGGGTTGACGACGCCGGACATCCCCGCCGGGCATCTCGTCACCTTCGACGGCGCCAAGCACGTGGCGATGGCGCTCGGCACGCGTGACGCGCAGGGGCGTCAGGAGATACTGAACCACTGGACCTTCCCCCAGGTCTCGATGTGGGTCCACGGGCAGCAGCTGGGACCCGGGTTCCTGCAGAAGACCACGGTGGAGGAGCTGGCGGCCAAGTTCCCCACCGGTGTTCCGACCATCAGGTCCGCGCCGCCGGCGTGGCCGGTGGGCGCTTATCGCCCAGGTCCCGGAGGAACGCCGGCCAAGGTCATGGTGCCGGGCAAGAAGGTCGGCACGCCGGCGAGCGCGGACTGGCTGGACCAGCTGTCGGCCGCGCCGGTGGTCAAGGTCGAGACGCAGCGCTTCGATCCGTCGATCGGCTTCCTAAGGGCGGCGGAGTTCCCGAACGCCTCGGGCTGGGAAACGCTGGTCCGGATGAACGTCCAGCGGATTCAGGCGCAGAACGGAACCTGGGTTCGCAACCACGTGATCGCGTTGCCGGTCAAGCTGATGCCCGGCGTCGTCCCCGACGACATCGTGGCGTTGCAGCAGGCGCTGAACCGGGTGCTCGACCAGCACGTGAACCAGGGGTACGAGCTTCCGGCGTCGAAGGACCAGCTGTTCATGGCGGTGAGGCTGGTCATCGATCCCGCGCACGGTGAGGCCGTTCAGGTATGGCCGGGCCGGACCGTCGACGCTCCGGATCCAAGGGTGAAGGGGCCGACCGCCCGGACCATCGGCCTGCGTGACTTCCTCGCCGTGCTGCTGCACGAGCTGTTGCACTGGGCGGGTCTGCCGGACGAGAACGTGGACCCGCTGGCGCTGTTCCGGCGGGCCGTGGCCGGGCGCACCCTTTCGGCGATCAAGACCGACGGGATCATGGCGGGCGGCCCCTTCGACCCCTCCGACCCGATGCCGCAGCGGTATCTGCGGATCTTCGAGTCGGTGGTCGACGCGACCGCGAACCTGCTCGACCACCCGAAGAGCGTGGCAGCGCCGCGAAGCGCCGCCACCGGTGTCGTCGAACAGCGCGGCGGCGGTGCCGAGGCGGTGGCCGCCGTGCCGGTGTACCAGGTCCTCGGGCGGCGGGACGAGATCCCGTCGCACCCCGCCCCGCTCGCGCCGGGCGGGGGCGAGGAGGGCGACGTCCCGAAGACCGTGCCCGATCCCCGGCCACAGCCGCCCTGGTATGCGGCGCACGGCGGGCTCGGCGACGGGCACGTGTCATCGGTGGAGGACGTGGTCGCCAGGTCGGTTCCGGGGGGCAAGGTCGCCAAGCCGGTCGACGACTGGATCGGCTCGGTGACCGCCGGGCTGGGCTCGTCGGCCGCGCGCTCGGTGCGCAAGGAGCTCGTCGCGCTGCTGACCGACAGTGATCCCAAGACCTGGGAGAAGCTGCTGCGTCACGGCAAGCTGATCGTCACCAAGGGCGTACGGGTCAAGCTCACGTTCTTCGCCAAGGAACTCGCCTACGAGCCGCCGGCCGACGTACAGGTCGACCCGGGCTACCAGGAGTACTTCAGCAAGTACGGCGACACGTCGTCCTCTGAGGGCACCTCGCGTCATGTGCGGTCCGCGAAGAACGGCTCGATCGAGCCGATCTTCTTCCTGGCGGTGCAGGGGGGCACGCAGGTCGCGCTGTCGCACGCGGGGCCGACCGGGAAGATCACGGTGGAGCGCGGGTACTCCTCCGGGCGCAGCATCGCCATGGAGGTGCAGTCCGGGAACCGGGTCATCGCCAACGCGACCCACCCCTACTCGGCCCGGATCCGGATCCGGGTCACCGTGAACCGTGAGTTCCGGCCGAGCGTGGCACTGCCCGGCAGGGCACGGCTGGCCTACCCGCAGGCGTACTCCTCCGCCGCGGAGGTGCCGGCCATGACGGAGACCGTCGAAGACGGGCACCCCGTCGTGCCCGTGGTGGATCCGGGGGTTCTGCACGGGCTGGACCACGCGGTCAACGCGGCGCTGCCCGAGGAACTGCTGATCGGGCTGGCCACGACGCTGGAGAACGAGTTCGGCCTTTCGGCCGAGGACGCCGACGTGATCGTCCAGGACGCGGCCGAGGAGTACTTCAACGAGAAGACGCTCAAGGACCGTAGTCAGTGGTGGCTCACCGACAGCTGGGTGTCGGGCGTCCTCACGAAGAAGGTGCAGTGGGCCTTCGGCAAGAAGGTGACGGACGAACTCGCGGGGAAGGCCGCGAGCGACCTCGGCGAGAAGGTGACGGGCGAACTCGCCAAGAGGGTGCCCCGCCTCTCGGAGTTCCAGGGGCATCTGGAGATCAGCGGGCAGCCGCACACGGTGCGCTATGTCACGACCACCGATGATCCGGTGTTGCTCCGCAACGACATCGCGGACACGGCCCTCATCCGGGACGGCGAGACGCACGACAGCGGTGCGAGCGTCACCCCCGGGGTCGCGCTGGGGATCGAGCTCGGCGAGCATCTGACCACCCCGACCGTCGACATACCGAAGGTGGGGTCCTCTCGTCTCCACGGGTACACCGTCGGCCGCGAGGGCCAGGCCAAGATCGCGATCATGCGGAAGGACCACCTGGTCCGTTACCGGACCGAGTACCGGTTCACGGTCGCCGTCAAGTCCAACCTGGGCGACGCCGACTTCACCGTGCCCGTGGTGGGCGAGCTGGGCATCGGCCGCGGGCACGCCACGGAGTTCGAGCGCCGGGCGCTCGGCGGGCGGCTCACCGGCTCCGGCCTGGTGACGGCCGAGGAGCTTGAGGCGCCGGTCGCCCGGCCGGCGGTGGCGCCGGAGCTGCCGGCCGGGCCCCGGACCGGGCTCGTGTCGCGGCTGATGTCGCGGTTCGCCGGCGGTACGGCCCCGCCCGAGCCGTTCGGCGAGGACGGCGTACGGGACGTCGAGGACCTGCGCCGGCTGGCCGACCAGCGGCCCGTCGAGATCGCGATACCCGGCGAGCTGTACGACGCCCTGGTGCCGGGGCTGTCGTCGGAGGCGTGGCGGGGCATGTTCGGCCACGACAACGTCACCTGGGTGCTGATGAACGCCGACCGGTCGACTCTTCTCTCGCGCGCCGAGGGGCCGGGCACGGCGCCGTGGCGGTACGTGCTGGACGACCAGGCCCGGATCAGCGGTGCCCTCTTCATGCACGAGCAGCCGGACGGCGTGCGGGAGCCGCGGGGATGGGCGCCCAACCCCGCGGCGACGTCGCCGGCGGTGGTGGTGGAGACCCACCTCTGGCACGAACCCCTGGAGCGGCCGCTGCGGACGGCCGGCATGGGCTCCATCGCCCGATTCTTGAAGGACGGTGGGACACCGCAGGTCCAGGTCACCGAGGCGTTGCGGTTGCGGCTGGAGAAGTCCGCCGAATCCGGCGCGAAGGACGCGGACCCGGTGATCCAGGTCATGCGCCTGATGATGGCGACGCGGATCCCGGTGATAGCCGCGGACGGCAGGCGCCTCGGCGGCGGAGAGGACGGCGCGCACGAGCCGGAGCAGCGGTTCGTCGTCGATGAGCACGGCAGGGTCCGCGCGGGTCTGCGGCCCTGGCACCACGTGGTGCATCCCCGCGAGCCGCTCGCGCTGGCCGCCCGGAAGGGACTGGGCAAGGGCATCGTGCGGGAGACGCCCGGCCTGGAAGAGATCTACCCGGAGCTGACGAAGGCCCTGGCACATCAGCTGCGCTCGGCCGGGGTCGAGCTCTCGGCGGACGAACGCCAGCACCTGGCGCGCACGCTGGCCATGAAGTTCGGCGTCCCGGGGGCTCGGGGCGGGTACCCGAACCTGCTCGACGTCGGCGTGAGCCACGAGATGGAGGCCGGCGGCCACATCTTCACCGCCTCGCTGGACGGAGAGCTGCGCGCCCTGCGCCGGGACCCGGTGGCCGAGAGCGATGTCACCCTCGATTCCCAGCGCAAGGGCGTCGCGTCGCTGGACGTCGAGGAAGAGAAGGGGTTGTCCGTCGGCGGCGGGTTCAACATCCGGTTCCGGTTCAAGCTGAAGAAGCTGTTCAGCATCGATCTGGACGTCCTCAGCTTCTTCGCCAAGCGCGGCTGGTCGTACAAGGTCATCGACAGCACCGGCGTCAAGGAGTACCGCCGGGACAAGACCGCCGGCGACGTCACTCGTTTCGAGTACGAGGCCGTCTACACGCTGGCCGTCACCACCCGCCGGCCGTCCGAAGGCGTCGTGTCGGCCCAGGTCCGCCGGTTCTCCGGCGACCGGTACTGGACGGCGGTGACCGTCTCTGACAAGTATCTGCCGGACAAGCCGGTCCCCGCCGACGAGGTGATCGCCTTCGGCGAGGCGACCGTGGTGAGAGGCCCGCTGGACGAGGACGGCATCAAGCGGCTGGCCGGCTCGCCCGGCCGGGAGCCGGGCACCGAGTTCGACCTGAACAAGCAGGGACTGTCCGGTATCCGGGTCACCCTGTCCGGCCTGGCGGAGATATCGACGAACCTGGCGCAGCTGGTGGCGGCGCACAACAAGACGTCGTGGGTCGGGACGAAGACCGATCCGTTCCAGCAGGTGCTCGCCAAGATCGTGCCGTCCGGCCGCCGGTACGGCGTGGCGCAGCGGATCCTGCGTACCGGCACACAGACGTTCATGGAGGCCAGCACCCCGGCCATGCTGCGTAAGCGCGGCCTGGCGATTCCGCTGCCACCGACCAAGGACGGCTGGAGGCAGGAACTGCGGATCCGGGTCCGCACCTTCAACGTTCGCTACGAGAAGACCGTCGACGGCGCCACCCTGGAGCAGTACACCGAGACGGACCCGCGCTTCGCCGAGGAGGACGGCGCGGAGAACTCGCTCGAGGCCGGCGGCGGGCCCGGCGGTGTCATCCGGCTGGGGGTTCCCAAGGAGGAAGAACAGGCGGAAGGCGGCCGGACGACCAGCCAGAAGACGAGCAACCAGATATCGGCCGGTGTCAGCGGCAGCGGTGAGGTGTCCCGGGGCAGGCACCAGGACGACCAGGGCGGCGCCCTGGATCTGAACCTGGGCACGTACTCAGGTGACAGCGAGCAGTTCCGGGCCGAGCCGGTGTACACGATGGAGTACCGGCGCTGGCGCGACGGGCGCCGTAGAGGGTGGCGCCGGATCACACACTCGGGCTCTCGCCCGCGGGTCTCCTACCGCGCCACGCGGCACGCGAGGATCTCCGGAGGGTTCGAGTTCCTCGTCCCCTATGTACGCGCGGTCGACCACGGCCTCTCCGTCCGCGACGATGTCCCGGTCAAGCAGGACGAACGCCGCCATGTTCACCCGGACCTCGCCATGGCGGCCGCGTATGTCGAGAAGGTCAACGCCGAAGACCTCGTCGACGCCATCGAGAACCTCCTCGGCGACGACCTCGAACCGGAGATGCTGCTCGCGGTGGAGACGGTCTTCTCCGAGGACGCCGTCCGCGCCCAGTTCCCGATGGCGCGCAGGGCCGCGATCCACCAGATCTTCAACAGCCCCGCGAAGTTCTGGCGGGAACGCGGCCTCTGGGAGTACCTGAAGATCCCCGCGCAGCTGGAAGGCACGCTGCACACCGGCATCAGGGTCACGTTCGAGGAGCAGTCGGTCACGTACGAACGGCCCCGGCCCGACGTCAAGGTGACCATGGGCGGGCAGGGCTTCGTGCAGAAGGGCAAGGGCCGCAGCCGCGGTCGCGCCTACCAGGGGGGTGCCTTCTTCCACGGGCGGTGGGCCACCGCGCCGAAGGGCTTCCGGCCGGCCGGCGGCGGGACCGTCCAGTACACGGGCAGGCACAAGACGACGGTCGGCGCGACCAGGGTCGCACGCGACATCCGCCGCGCCACCGCCAAGGACACCTCCCAGGAGTTCGCTCACCAGGGCACCTTCCGCGTGGAGGTGTTCCACCACTACTCGCCGAACGAGCTCTTCCGCCGGGCCGGGCAGCTCATCGGGATCGCACCGAGCCTCGTGGAGGTCTTCACCCACGGGCAGAGCCGGCGCCTGTGGCAGCGCGTGTTCCCGCCGACCCGCCCATCGGCCGCGACGACGCGGATCCCCGGCCGGGCGGCGGTCCTCGTACCCACCCATCTGACCACCACCGCCCCCTCGGCCGTTCCGGCTGCCCCGGCCGTTCCGGCCAGGCCGGCGCGGGTGGCCATCACGCGCACACCCGCCCCGCCCGTCTCTCCGCTGGCCGAGGTGCTCGCCGAGCACGTACAGGCGCTGTCGATGCCCGGAGCCGACCAGCTACCGCTGTGGGCTCCGGCCGCCGCCATCCCCGGGCGCCGGATCGACCACGAGGCGGTGGCGAAGGGCATCCCGCCGATCGTCGAGGACTTCGAGCCGACCCGGCAGGACGGCCTCACCGCGGACATCGCCCTCACCGAGGAGAACCTCAAGGCCAACATCGATCCGCTCCTGCGCGCCGCGTTCAGCCCGCCGCTGCTGAACGGCGAACACCTGACCGTTCAGCTGGTGCCCACCCGGGGGCGCTGGGTGCACCGCGGCGGGTACACCGCCCTCAACTTCCCCGAGGAGGCCGAGGAGCCGGAGCGCGAGACCGAGCTGAGCGGCGGCTGGACCCGCGGTCTCGAGTTCGACCTCGGTCACAAGTTCGGCAAGCCGATGCAGGAGGGCGCGGACCAGTCCTTGATCGACCCCGGGTCGTCGCGCGACCGGGGCCGCGAGAACGTTCGCGTCCAGAAGAACTCCACCGGCGACTACGTCGAGTCCAACCGGCAGCGCGACGGCGACTTCGACTACTACGTCTTCGACGCCGAGTACCACATCACGGGCCCGCGCAGTCACCACGTCGTGGTCACCGTCCCGGACGGCTTCTTCGGCATGCTCCCGGCCACCGTGGTGCGGCGACTGATCGACGACCGGGCCCTGGACGTCGAGCCGCCTCCGCTGGACGAGGACCGGCTGCCCGCCGAGTGGGCCCGGGAGGGCACACTCCCGCCCGAGGCCACCGCGCACATCCTCCAGCAGGCCGGCGGGGCGAGCGCGCTGCGCGACCGGACGCTGCGGCTCTGGACCAGGGTCGAGCACCTGACGCCGGCCACCGCGGCGGCGCGGCGGCTGAGCACCCAGACCGGCGTCCCGGTCGAGCTGCTCATCCGCGAGGACGACGGCTCGATCAGCCGGTACCCGGTGACGAGCACCGTCGAGTCGCCCGGCGGCCATGCCACGAAGACCCCGTACGTGCCACAGCAGGATCCGCGGACGTACGAGCAGCCGCCGCCGGGGTTCACCCCCGTGTTCACCCAGAGCGTCTTCCGGCACGGCTCGCGCGCCGCAGCCGGTAGCAAGGACGGGGACCGGATCCTGCGGCTGTGGGACCTGGCCGTCGGCGAAGGCGCCCTGACCCGGGACGGCGAGAAACTCGGCCCGCAGGTACGGTCGCTGCTCGGCGCGATGGAGAACGTCGGGTACGGCAACCTCAGCGGCCGGGGCAGGCGGGAACTGCGGGACGCCGCGGCGCGGATGCGTCAGCGCCTTCCCGACCTGTTCACGGGGATCGCCGAGAGGTCCGAGCGGATCGAGGTCGTCACCTCGGGCAAGGACCGGACGATCGAGAGCGGCGACGTCTTCACCGAGGCTCTCGCCGTCGGTGACCCGGCCCTGCGACCACTCGTCGACCCGGCCAGGACCGACCGCGACCTGCTCCACTTCCAGAAGTCCGCGGGGAGCGCCGACTACCGGGCCTACCTCGCCACCGACGAGCGCCTCACGGCCCGGCTGCAGGAGATCAGGGAGCAGCCGGACGTCCGTGATGCGGCTCGCGACGTGCTGCTGAAGATCTTCACTCCGGCGTTCGTGGATCGGATCTTCGCGGGGGAGTTCTCCTCCGCCGGCACCGCCACGGGCCTCGACGCGGCCCAGTCGGTGTACGAGCTCTACAGCATCGCTCCGGGGATGAGCGACGAGGGCACCTGGTACCTGGACCGGTACGTCACTCCGCACGACGCGTCCCTGCTGGCCTACCTGAGCGACGCGACCACCTTCTACCGGCGAGGGCCGGGCTTCGCGGACAGCGACATCACCCACAAGATGGCGAATGTCCTGCTCGACGACTTCTTCGCCAAGATCGAGGCCAAGCGGGCGGGGACCCTTGACGTGGGCGCCGAGCTGCGCTTCGCCCACGCGCAGGTGATCATTCCGTTCGCCGCCCTGCTGGGCCTGCCGGGCAGCGAGAGGCCGGTGACACCGGGGCGGCCGTACTCCTACGCCGACAACCCCTGGCGGGGTGAGTCCGTGTCGCCGATGGCGGCGAACGTTCAGTGGGACGTGTTCCAGAACGGCGACACGTACCTGGTGCGGATGCTCCACAACGAGAAGGAGATCCCCTTCGGGCGGGGCGCCGAGCCGGTGTCGGAGAACAGCATGTTCTACGACCTGGACGAGTTGCTGCGCGCCTACGGCCGGACGCCGGTCCGCGCGCGGGACACCGAGCCGCCGGCGCCGGCGAAGGGGGTCCGGCGGCCCGATGAGACGGAGGGCGGCGAACTCGCGAAGATCGCCGATCCGAAACCGGCCGGCGGGCGTGCCCGGCTCGGCGCCGGCACCCTGGCCCCGCAGGACCACGATGACCTGCAGATCCTGCCCGCCCCGCCCGAAGAGCCACGGCAGGCCGGGACGGACGACGACACGGTCGGCGTGAGAACGCCCGCGGCGACGTTGAACCGGAGCGAACTGGACGACCTGTGGAGTGGCGTGCGCCGGGTGCTGCGGGGCGCCGGTCTGCCGCCCGACGGGGATCAGGCCGCGGCGCTGCGGGCGCAACTGCCCGAGCGGTACGCGGCGCTGGGCCCGTGGCAGCGGGCGAACGGGATGCGCGCCGCGGGCGAGGTGATCGCACAGATCCACCTCACCCGATCGAGCTGGGGCCTGGGAGGCACGGGACCCGGCGCGACGGCCGATCGTCCCTTCTTCGCCGGGCCGGACGATGCGGAGTACTTCGTCTACACGCAGCTGCCGGTGCCGGAGATCACCGTTGTGCCCGCGGACGACGAGGCCGGTCGGGGCTACGACGAGATCGGCGTTCCGGCCGTTCACATCGGCGGATCGGCTTCGGGCCGGCCCCGGCCCGGCCCCCTCGATGATCTGGCGGAGCTGGAACCGTATGTGACCTCGCCGACGCCGCCGCGTCCCCCGCTCCGCTTCTCCGACGTCGTGGCGGCGGAGGACGTGTGGAAGTACATCATCGAGGCACGGCATCACGCCGCGGCGCTCGCCGAGCTCCCGTCAGATCCCGGCCATTTTTACGACAACGACAAATCGCCCGGCTATCGGGCGGCGATGCTTCGCGCATTCGACGCGGTCTTCGACCGCGAAGGCCTGGTCCACCTCGACTGGAACACCTACAACCACCTTCACGACCTGGTCACCGGTGGTGTGGAGGGAGACTTCCAGCGTAACGGCGTCGGCACCAGTATGGGGCGCTTCCCCCTGAGCGCCACCGGGCCAGCGCCGGACATCCTCGATGAGGTCATCGGCGGCCGGCGCCTGATCTCCTCCTACGAGCAGGTCCGGATGAGGATCGAGGCGGGTGCGGACGTCGGCTCCCTGACCGTCTACCAACGCCACGTCACCGGTAGGACGTATGTCTACACGCTTTACGAGTCCGCCGAGACGCCGGCGCTGGTCGATGAGGTCCTGGACAGATTCCGCGCGGAGGTCTCCGCGGCGACCACGGACTTCGATCGTCTGATCGCGATCAGCCGGACGATCCGCACCTTGCACGTCCTGCACTCGTACGCCGACGGAAACGGCCGGCTCAACCTCCACGTGCTGTTGCCGCATCTGCTCCTGCAGCATGGCTTCCACCCGGTGATCAGCGGCGACCTTCACGCGCTCTTCAACGGCGGCTACTCCCTCCATCAGATCGTCGCCGTCCTCCTGCGCGGACAGCCCTGGGCCGGGGATCGGGGACGCCTCTACGGGGCGCCCACGCCACCGCGGCCGGACGTGACGACCTTCGTGCCCAAGGACGCGTCGCCCGAGGACCTGGTCCGCGTCCGGTACCTGGAGGAGTCCCTCCGGTACGAGGGGCGGCTCGCCGACTACCTGTCAGAGGACGAGCGGGTCACGGCGTACATCGGCGAACTCGTCAAGACCCTCTGGGACCGCACGCCTGAGGCGTCGCGCCCGATGTACGGCACGGACAACGAGTGGGACGCCGGCCGGGTCGGGAAGTCCGTCGAAGAGCTGCAACGGGTCGTGGACTCCGGCAACCTCCGCGAGCGGATGACCTTCCTGTTCAACGGCGTGGCCAGCGGCATGTTGCCCAAGCTCCTGAGAGGGAGCGAGCTCATGGCTTCGGAGATCGACTCCGAGCGCACGCAGCGCGTGGACACTCCGGCCCGCGTCCACTACGTGAAGCGGCTGGAGGAGATCAGCGCGTCGGACCTGTCGCCGGCCGAGAAGGACGCGGCCATCGTGGAGGAGCAGAAGATCCTCCACACGACCCAGAAGGCGTCGCAGGTCCGGCCCCCGCTCAGCGACGTCGAGCGGGCGCTGATCGGTGAGGGCGAAGAGCTGCCGTGGATCCCGGCCAGCCACAACAGCGAACTGCCGATCTTTACGAGCGAGTTCGCGCAGAGCTCGAAGGCGACCGGTGGCCTGGTGGACACCGGCACGTCGGGTTCGGCGTACAAGATCGCCTACAACCTCAAGGGGATCACCCGGTGGCGTGGCGTGCGGGAGCTCGACCACGGGCTCCTTCGCGCGGCCCTGTTCGCCGTGATGCGGTCGCAGAGACACCACAGCTTCCACGAGCTGATGCTCGGCTACGAAGTCGCCCTGAAGGAACGCAGGCACGACGACCCGGCGCTGAAGTATGTGGACGGGTGGCGCCGGTACCGGCACTTCGCCCCGTTCAGCGAGGACGAGCTGCGACGGAACGTGGCCTATGAGGGCAGGTTCCCCGACGAGCACGCGCAGGATCTGCTCGACCACTACTCGGCCGAGCAGAGGGAGGCGCTGACCCATCTGTTCTCCTCCCCGGACCCGCTGTCGACGTCGACCTCTACCGCGGGCCCGGCGGCGGCCAGGGCGAACCTGGACTACCGGTTCCCGAGGCTGTCGGACTGGCCGGCGTCCTTCACCGACGAGGCGGACCGGCTGGCCGCGATGGAGCCTTCGGCGCGGCAGCAGGAACTGGAGGCGATGTCCCAGCCGCAGCGGGAGACTCTGGCGAGGAGCCGCGAGTTCGTCTCCCGGCTGCGGCGGTCGGTGCTCCCGGAGGAGTTCACGGACGCGGCGGCGCGGCTGATGCTCCACGTGCCGCCGGACGCGGAGCAGCCGGCGACGACCCGTCACCAGGCGCACACCGTCATGGCCCGAATGCTGAAGAACGCCCCGGACGCGGCCGAGGAGATGCTCAAGGCGGACGTCCGGATGTTCATCCTGCCGAGGAACGAGCCGCTGACCCGCTACGGACCCTGGCGTCACCTGGTCGGCAAGGTGAACAACGGTGTACCGGCCGAGCTCGCCCGGGGGGTGCAGGGCGGTCCCACGGCCGCGGCGAACGAGGAGGGCCTCATCGGCGAGTGGGCCTACATCGGCCTCACCTCGCCCGACGGTTACGGCACCCTCCCGCACGAGTTCGCGCATCTCCTCTGGGCGTACGGACTGACGCGGGACGTCAGGGACCGCATCGAGGCCGTCTTCGCCCGGAAGTGGAACGACCCGGACGCCAGATGGCCGGACGGGGACCTGTACAACCCCCGGCGGCCGAACATGACCAACTACGGGTCCACGAGGGTCGAGGAGTACTTCTCGCAGGCCGTCGACGCCTTCTTCAAGGCCAACGCCGGCCTCGACCCGAACACCGAGCTGCGACGTCTCAACGGCCCCGACGAGCTCCACGACAACGACCTGGAGACCTTCCAGCTCATGCGGGAGGTCTTCGGCGCGGCCGGGGATCACTTCGAGTCGAACCCGCTCTACCGCACCGGCGCGCAGAACGAGATCTACCGGAGGTTCCGGCAGTTCCTGGGCGCGGTGGAGGAGGGCACATCCGCTCGCCACCAGTCCGCATACGACGCGAGGACCTGGGACATCGTCCGTGCGGACTACGAGCGTGCCCTGTCCACGGCGCTGGCCCAGGACCCGCGCCTGATCGGTGTCGTCCGCGAGGCGAACCGCAGCCTGTTCGCCCGGCTCAGCAGCCGGATGGACCCCGAGAAGGTCGCCCGGAGCTTCACGGGCGGGCGACCGGCGGCCGAGCTGGAACGCCGCCTCGCCGACGACGCGGGCTGGTCGCTGCACGACCTGATGGCCGACTTCCGCTCGGTGATCCAGGCTCACCGCGACGACCTGGGCTGGCAGCATCACAAGCGCCCGTTCCCGCTCCGAGCCGATGACTGGCTCGACCACCAGATCGAGCGCGGCTACCGGCCCGGTCGGCGGCTGTCCCAGAACGCCGACTGGGTCTTCCGGGTCTACCGGCACCTCGACTTCCCCCCGGACCAGCGCGCCCTGTTCCTCCGCGCGGCGATCGCCGACAACGTCGCCTCTCTGTACGAGACTCTCGCGGCGTGGCGCCACGTCGGGCTCGGCGACCACCCCGCGCACGAGGTGCCCGAGGAGGTGCTGGAGACCGAGGCGGCCACCCTGTACGAGTCGGTCGACGTGACCTTCGCCCCGCGTGCGAGCACCACCGACCCGGACCTGCTCGCCCGGCTGACCGTGCCGCACATGAGCGGGTGGTCGCAGACCAGGCTCGGCCCGGAGGGGATCCGGCAGGAGATCCCCTGGCTGTCCAAGATCAATCCGTTGTACGCCAAGGGCGCGGACTTCCTCACGAACTGCCTGCTCACGGGCATCGGTCTGCACCTCACCCTCGAAGAGATGCGGCTGCACCCGGAGCGGGATCCCGCCCGGCAGGCCTACTACCAGGTGCCGCCGGAAGCCGCCGCGCCGTACGAGCACCTGGCGAACCTCGACAGGGGCGACCCGATCGACGTGGCCGGCTACAAGGCCATCGAGGACGCGCTGAAGGACAGGCCGGGCGCGCACGGCATGGTCCTCATCGGCATGCACGGCACGGACGTCGACCACATCGTCGGCGCCGTCAACCTCAAGGGCAAGGTCTACTTCGTCGACGCGCAGACGGGCGCCGACGCGGACCTGCCACTGAACTTCCGCAGCCTGCAGTTCCTGCCCATGAGCGGGAACCTCCCGCGCGAGGCCGTTCAGCCGGCCGCGATCCCGTGGCCGCGCGGGAACCGCATCGGTGCGCGGCCCGAGAACACCGGCGACCACACCGGCACGGAGCCGGAGGGCGACGACACCGACTTCGTCGAGTCTCTGCCCTGGGGCAACGTGAGCCAGGACGACGCGGACGCCCGTTATCCGTTCCCCGGCGGGGGCCGGCGGCTGGGGCAGGGCACCGGCAAGGGGATCAAGGGCTTCGGCGAGACGGAGCGGGCCACGTGGGCGAAGAACCACGAGACCTCCCTGGCGCGGACCGACGGCGAGGGGGAGAAGCGCGCCGAGGCTCCGCAGACCCGGCGCGGCCCCGGGTACGAACGTCCGGCGACGGTGGACGATCCGACGAGGTCGGCCGGGACGGGCGAGCCGGTGGTGGGGTCGGCGTTCGATCGTCCGGGTGTGAGGTTGGGTGAGGAGCCCGGGGATGAGGTCGTGGTCGAGCCGGAGGGTTCCTCTGATGGTGAGGTGATGTCCTCTGGGCGGCGTCGGAGTGGTCCGGGGTACGACCGTCCGATGACCGTCGATGACCCCGCGGAGCCGGTGGTGGGGTCGGGTGAGCCGGTTACGGCGTTCGATCGTCCGGGTGTGAGGTTGGGTGAGGAGCCCGGCGATGAGGTCGTGGTCGAGCCGGGGGAGTCCTCTGATGGTGAGGTGACGTCTTCTGGGCGGCGTCGGAGTGGTCCGGGGTACGACCGTCCGATGACCGTCGATGACCCGGAGCCGGTGGTGGGGTCGGGTGAGCCGGTTACGGCGTTCGATCGTCCGGGTGTGAGGTTGGGTGAGGAGCCCGGGGACGAGGTCGTGGTCGAGCCGGAGGGCTCCCCCGGCGGTGAGGTGACGTCTTCTGAGGGGCGTCGGAGTGGTCCGGGATACGACCGCCCGATGACCGTCGACGACCTCCCGGAGGAGCCTGCGGAGGAGTCGGCGTTCGAGCGTCCGTCCCAGCCGGGCACGGGCTTCAACGGTAGACCGATGACCGTCAACGATCCGCCGACGCCGCCCAGGCCCGAGCCGAAGCGTGATCCGTTCGATGGCCCCGGCCAGGCGCTGGGCAGGGGCGACGGCAAGGGCAAGGGCATCAAGGGCCTGAGCGACGAGATCCGCGAGGAGTCCGCGAAGAAGCGGGCCGAGCTCGGGAAGCCGACGGTGAAGCCACCACGGCCGGCGGCGAAGCCCAACATCCACACCTTCAGCGAGTTGACCGACGCGCGGGGCGAGGGGAGCCACCAGTCCTCCGGCGGCGGCACGTTGCAGTCGCGGTCCGGCGACGGCACCTTCACCCTGCTCGAGAAGCCGTCCGAGACGACGCCCCAGCCCAAGACCGGTACGGATTCGGCCACCGTCAGCCCCGAGCCCCCGGCCGAGTCGGTCACGGAGCCGCCCGCCAAGCCCGTCACGGGGCCGCCTGCCAAGCCTGTCACGGAGCCGTCCGCCAAACCCGTCGTCGAGCCGCCCGCCGAGTCCCCGGCCGAGCGGCCGCCCGCGGTCCGGCGGACCGTCACCGAGGCGGAGTCCATCTCGGAGCCGGAGACCGAGCCGCCGCCCGGGAAGAGCCGGGGCACCGTGCGGAGGACTCCGGAGACCACCACCCCGCCGACCGCTCTCGGCCGGGCACGGGAGTACCTCGCCGACCTGCCCGAGGAGCAGCGTGCGGAGGTGCTGCGGGAGTCGCAGGCGATCGTGGCCGACCTGACCGGCCGGATGCCGTCGGAGCAGGACCCCGGCGGCCGCGTGACGCGCCTCGACCGTGCGCGGCTGCTGGTCGCGGAGGAGCTCGCCCGATCCAGCCATACGAACGCCGGGGCCCTGGCCCGGCGGCTCCAGGCCCCCCTCCGGTCCGCGTCTCACGCTTCGCCCGCCCGAGTCTCCCCTGGACCTCGACCGTGCCCGTACGACACTGGGCGAGCTGCCGGAGGAGCGCCGTGGGGAGGTGATGGCCGAGTCCGTCGCCATCGTCGGTGACCTGGGCGGCCAGGTGCCGTCGGCGCACGATCCCGGCGGTGAGGTGTCGGCGGTCGATCGGGCGGGGCTGCTGGTGGCGGCGGAGATCGCGCGGTCGGGCCAGGCGGCCGGTTCGGCGTTGGCCCGGCGGCTGCTGACGAGGCCCCCTTCCGGTCCGCGTCTCACGCTTCGCCCCCGAGTCTCCCCTGGACCTCGACCGTGCCCGTACGACGCTCGGCGAACTGCCGGACAACCGGCGCGTCCGGGTCATGCGCCGGGCCGGTGCGGTCATCGAGGAGCTCACCGGGCGGACGCCGTCGGCCGAGGACCTCGGCGACTCGGCCTCGCCGCTGGACCAGGCGGGGCTGCTCGTGGGGGCGGAGATCGCGCGGTCGGGTCTGGCGGCCGGGCGGGAGCTCGCGCGGCAGCTGGCGCCGGACCTCGGCGAACCGCGTGTCCGCATCGACGACGACCGGCTGGACATCGCCCGGACGACGCTGGAGAGCGTACGGGACGGCTCCGAAGAGCAGTACCTGCGGCTCCTCGACGACGCCGGAGCGCTGGTACAGGCGCTGACCGGCGACCACCCGAGCCCGACCGCGATGCGGGGGGCGGACCGCCGGCGGACCCTGGTCTGGCTGCTGGCGGCGGCCGAGATCCCCTGGGCCGGGCACCGAGCCGCCTACGATCTCGCGGCCGACATCCTCGGCCTGCCGCGCCTGCCGGAGTCGGGTGACGCGGTGAAGCTCGTCGAGCGGCTGGGGAACGCCGCCCGGCGCGACCCGGACCGGGCCCGTACGACACTGGGCATGTTCTCCGACGAACGACTCCGGCAGATCGGGGTCGAGACGGACCGGGTCATCCGCGAGGCGATCACCCGGCCGCCGGCCGGGCGGTCCCCGCGCGAGCGGGCGCCGCGGGAATGGCGGACGCTGGACGGCGCCGAGATCGCCCGGGCCGGACGCGAGGCCGGCATGGATCTGGCGCGAGCCCTGATGACGCCGCCGAAGAAGGTCCGCTTCGCCGACGAGCCGACCGTGATCGAGCCCGAGAACGAGGCGGAGCTCCGGCACGACACGACGGAGTTCGAGTCCGAGCCGCCACCCAAGACGGAGACGGTCACCGAGACCGACGAGACCGCGAGCCCGACCGCGATGCCGATCGAGGACGTGCTCGAGCAGACCCAGGTGGGCGTGGTCAACGGCCGCCCGCTGGCGGTCTGGCTGCCCGGCGCGAGAATGCCCGATCCGCCGGCGGCGGCCAAGATACTGAGCCGCCTCGACGACGTCCTTCCCAAGGGCATGGTGCTCGTCTTCGGCGACATGCGGGGCGGCCGGCTGATGGCGGGCGGCCGGGAGATCACCGTGGAGGCGATGGCCTCGGCCATCGCCGGCCGGGCGCCGGACCTGCGCCCCTTCCTGGCGATCTCCGGAGGCGCGAGGCTGGCCGAGCCGCTCTCGCGCGCGATGGACGAACCGGTGCTCGCCACCCCGTACAACGCGGAGTTCGACCCGGAGACCGGAGAGGTGATCTCCCGCCGCTCCGGCGGGCCCGTCAAGGGCGCGGATCCCAAGGAAGAGTGGTTCCGTCTCTACACCCCGGGCGACACGCAGGGTGACCCGCTCATCATGGCGCTGTACGGCAGAGCGCCCGGCGGTGGAGACCGGGACGCCGAACCCGAGCCCGACCCCGACCCCGGATCCTCGTCCACCTCGCCCGAGCGGCGGGACGGCCGGTCCGCGCCGCCGCCACCACCGCTGCCGACACCGCCGGAGCCGCAGCCGCCGCAGCAGGCGCCGGCGATGACGCCGATCGAGGCCAACCCCGCCATCCGTTCGATCGGCGTCCCGCGCGCCGGTCTGCCGCAGCAGCCGGAGCTGCTGCGGGCGGTCCGGCGGCAGCTCGATCAGGCCGGGGTGAAGTACACCGAGAAGGAATTCAGCCTGCTGACCCAGCGGCTGCTGGCCAACTACCCGTACCTGCTCAGTGCGGGCGACGACAACGGCACGAGCGGCCTGATGGTGCCGATCGGCGACGGCGAGCTGCTGTTCACCCTGGATCCGACCGACCCGCACACCCTGGGCAACCCCGCCGGGTCGACGCTCGTGCCGTCGACCTTGCCGAAGGTGGAGGGCGAGCACCACGCGGTGGACACCATCAACTCGGTGTTCGCGACCGGTGCGCACACCCAGACCGAGTCCGGGCAGACGGGCGCCACGCGGGGGGCCATCTCACTGTCCTTCGGCATCGGCGCGACACCCGGCGTCCTGCAGGTGGTGAAGATCGGCGCCGGGATCTCCGGCGTCGCCAACCAGTCGAACCGGTCCACCACCCACATCGCCGACGCCGAGGGCGGCCACGTCGAGGACAACCGGGCCGAGGCGACCCTGGTCGCCTACACCGCGAACTGGTCGTTCAAGGTCCGTAAGAACCCGAGCCAGTCCTGGATGAACACCCGGGTCCATCGGCTGACCGACCCGACCGACGAGCGCCTGCTGCTGTGGATCACCGGCCACTACCTCGAGGACCCGGACGGGGACCAGGTCACGGCCACCGGCGACGCGGTCAAGCGGACGAAGCTGCCCAAGTTCTACTTCGCGTCCGGCCTGACCAACCTGCCGCGGCTCTTCGACGAGATCGTGGCGGCCCTGCGGGCCAAGGGACTGAAGCTGCCGATCGGCAGCCTCACCCGTGGCGAACTGCTGCAGAAGCTGTGGAACCTGAACATGCACCTCGACGCCGCGGTCAACACCGACCGCGGCTACCGCTTCACGCTGCACAACAAGTACGGGCGCCAGGTGGCGACGGTGGCGCTCAAGTCGCGGCGCCTGTCCGCCACCCGGGTTGGCGCCACCAGCGACAAGTCGCACATCGAGAACGTGCGGACCGCCATCGACGGATCGAGCGGCGGGCACAGCCTCACCAACAGCAGTACCCTCACCTTCCCGAGCGTCGAGTTCGACCTGGTGCCGAGCCCGCCCGGCCTGCCCGACCTGGGTGTCGGCCTCGCCGGGTCGCTCGCCTACACCTCTTCGAACGTCGAGGGGCTCTCGACGGGCCGGGTCGGTCTCAACGTGGTGGTGCCGCGCGACACCTCCCACACCGCCGGGTACGAGATGTGGTTCTCGCACCAGGCGACGGTGAGCGTGCGCGGCAAGGCGAACACACGGGCGCCGAGGACGACTTCGGCGGTCACCGGCCGGGCACTGGTCCGGATGCCGGAGGCGGCCGCGTACGAGTACGGCTTCCCGGTCGACCGCAAGGCGCTGAAGAACCCGCCGCCGCAGGGCGGCGAGGTGCCGTTCCAGAGGGACGCCATCCGCGGCCTCGGGACGCGGCCGGGCGACGCCGCCACCAAGCCCGTCCCGCAGTACGTCGCGGACGGCAAGGGCATCGGCATGGGCCTGCCCATGGTGGCCGACAGCACCGTCGAGCGGATCCAGCGCCTGCTGGAGACCGAGCTGCGAAGGACCGGGTTCCTCCCCGCCGACAGCGAGGACCCGTTCGGCGAGTACGCCTGGTACGGGCACGGCAACAAGACGGACAGCCGGATCGACAACCTCGAGCTGTTCGAGAAGATGGTCTCCAGCCGGGGCCTGGACTCCTACTACGACCAGATTCGCCAGGACGGCATGACGTTCACGCTGCGCAAGCGGCGCGGCGGCATGGGGGTGGATCTGGACGTCGACTCGGCCAAGATCACCATCAAGGCGAAGGCGAACGCCGCGCACCCGCCGCGGTTCCTGCGCAGCACCAGCCAGTTCCACACCGTCAACCTGGCGATGGGCATGGACAGCGCCGGGATGTCCGTCAGCCACACCCGCAAGCTCGCGCTCGGCTTCAAGGTGAAGGCGCTCTACCTGGAGCTGAAGAACGCCCTGATGGGCATCGAGTGGCAGCGGATCGTCGGCGCGTCGGACGCGGTCAACTACCTCAACAACCGTCCCGAGCTGCTGGAGTACCCCGGCATCGTCGACGAGTTCGAGCTGACCAGCGACTACGAGATCAAGGTCGAGTACCAGCACTCGGGTGCCCAGGGCCGGATCCGCAAGGGACGGCGCGACCCGGCGCCGTGGTCGGTGAAGAACCAGGTCGCGCTGGCGTACCTGCTGCCGATCGGCACCGAGAAGGGCCCGACGACCACCGGTCCGACACCGGCCAAGGTGCTCGACCAGGGCGTCGTGTACTTCCTCGACACGACCGGCGCCCAGAACGCGATCCAGGCGCTCGGGCATCTCGCCGACCCCGCGGGCATGGCCTCCTCGATGCGGAGCACCTACGCCGGCACCATCGAGATGCGGTCGCATCTGAAGGAGATCCTCCAGGGCGAGTACACGACCGACCGGCCGTTCGAGTCGGGCCTGTTCCGCGACAAGTTCGGCGCGATGGACATCAGCGGCGCCATGGGGCCCACGACGTTCACCGGCGCCACCGCGGACAAGTTCGTCCTGGGCATCATCCGGCTGTTCCTGTCCGAGAGCCGTGTCACCCAGCAGAGCTCCACGGGCTGGACCTGGGAGCAGCTCGACGTCGCGGCGGGCGGGGACATCGGACCGGCCACGCTGGTGGGGGAGTCGGACGCCAGCCGGCACTGGCAGCACAACCGCTCGACCACCATGGGGGCCACCGGCGGCAAGGAGCCGATCCAGCTCGACTTCAACCGGGTCTACATCTTCGAGACCACCGTGGACTTCACCGCCCGCAGCCGCCTGGAGAAACACTCCAAGCTGTGGCCCACCGGCACCCCGAAGTCCCACACCGAGCACATGCGGCCGCGCACCATGACGTTCCTGCTGCCGGAGCCGGAGGCGCTCGCCCAGTACGCCGACGGGCACCTCGCGATCTCCGACCGCCAGCTCAAGGACGCCATGCTCCGCTGGAACACCGGCCGGCTCAAGCTCGGCGGCGACCTGGCGGCGAAGATCCTCATGCGGTGGCGGAACGATGTGCGGGTCCTGCCCAAGGACGCGCGCATCCGGCGCGGCAAGCTGGCCCGCACGATGGCGCGTCTGCACCGCACCGGGGCGACGCCGATACTGGAACAGCAGGTCAGGGAGCGGTTCAACGCGGCGTTCGGCGAGGACCTGCGCGACCCCTACGATTCGTACCTGCGTCCGCGGATGCCCGCGGACGTCGTCACGTACGCCTCCGGCGAGGGGCCGGCGCTCACCGACGCGCGGCTGGAGGAGGTGCTGGCCCAGTGGCGCGAGGGCACGACCTGGCTGAGCGGTGACACCGTCGCGCAGGTCCTGATGCGCTGGCACGACGAGGTCCCCGAACTCTCGCCCGAGACGCGGGGCGCCCGCAGCGCCGCGATCGGCGCGCTGGCCGAGGTGCACCAGGAGGGCGGGGCGCCGATCGAGTCCCTGGCGATCCGGGATCGGTTCAACGCCGCCTTCGGCAAGTCGCTGGGCAACCCGCGCCGCCCGTACCACCTCGTGGAGTTGCCGGAGTATCTGACCCGCAAGGATCCGGCCGGCCGGTTCCTCGGCCACTCGGGCCTGTACGAAGCGGAGTACCAGGGCAAACGGTCTCTCTACCAGATCGTCCGGGAGCGGGTCGAGCAGGTGGCGCCGGGCATGCTGGCCGCCGGTGCGGAGATCTGGGACGGCAAGGGACGGCGGATCGGCCGGATGCAGGGCAGCGTCGACGCCCTGCAGTCGATCTTCGCCCGCGGTCGTGAGCTGGCCATGTGGGAGGACTTCCTGGGCGAGGACGGCTTCTCGCTCTACCTGGCCAACCCGGTCGGCTGGCTGCTGACCGACGTGATCGAGGTGAACCTGAAGGACGTGCTGACCTCCGAGCCGGAGGTGCATGACTACAAGTGGAACACCGGCCTGGAGAACTACCTGCACGGCTACATCGGCACGGCCAAGTCCAAGTCCCGGGACGGCTCACAGGCGTGGATGCCGGCCAAGCTCAGCGCCGGCAACGCCAAGGCCAGCGGCCCGTTGGACCTCAAGACGGCCGTGGGTCACCACCGCGGCATGACCCGAGCCGAGAGCGCGGTCAGCGAGCAGACCGTCTACGACTGGGCCAACCACTACGCGGTGCGGTACCGGCACCAGATGACGGTACGCGTGCGGCGGCTCAACATGTCCGGCCGGCCGCTCAACAACCTGCTCCTCAAGGGGTTCAACAAGTGGACCCGGCACAGCGCGACCTCCGACATCACCGTGCCGGGCACGCTGAACCTCCAGATCCCGCACGCCCTCGCCGAGGCGGGCAACCTGCGCGGTCCCGAGCAGCTGCGCAACCTCCTCCCGCTGCCGAAGATGCCGGGCAACGCCGCCTTCATCGGCGTCGTCATGGACGGGCTGTACCCGGCCGCCCGCAAGCTGCTCGACGGGCTGCTCGGCCCGGGCTGGGCCCAGAGCGCGCTCGGCACGAAGAAGGGCGACCCGAACCTGCGGTCCAGCCTGTCGCTGCCGACGCTGCTGTCGCGCTCCCACCTGACCAACCACGTGCGGGAGACGATCGGCGGCAGCCGGTACACGCTCCCCGAAGGCATGATCGTCGGCGGGGACAGCTCCGAGCGGGCGAACCTGTGGGTGCAGGGCGAGGTGTACGACGCCCAGGTGCTCATGCGGATGTCCGATGGCGGCACCGGCACCGGCCGCTACATCAAGCACCAGAGCGGCACCACCACGAACAACAGCACGGACCTGGCCCGCGGCGTCGGTGAGTACGCCATCAACGGCAGCGACGTGATCAACCCGCAGCCGACCCAGCCCGAGGGGGCGCCGCCGCAGCGTCCGGACCACGGCTACACGTTCACCGACTCGGGCAGCCGGGTCACGTCCGCGAACCAGAACAGCGCCGGCACCGAGAACTACCGCCGGGAGGGACACGCCAAGGAGCTGGGCTCACTCCTGCTGCTGCGCCTGCGGGGCCAGTGGTGGGTGGAGGCGCAGAAGACCCGGCACCATCTGTTCCGCTCGCCCAAGAAGGTCGGCGCTCCGGTCCGCACCGATCCGGTCTCCGGCGACGTGTACATGGAGATGTTCGAGGCGCAGTACCAGGAACTGCTCGCCCAGATCGCCCAGAACCGGCGGCAGGCCGAGGACGCGCTGCGAGACCGGGCCGACCCGACGGTCTGGAATCGGCTGGTCACCGCGCCGACCTTCGACCTGCCCTCGCTGCTGGTCGACGCGGCGGCCGAGCATTACACGGCCGGCCGCGCCCATCACCCGATCGTGAACCACATCCGCGAGCAGGGCGGCGCGAACGGCCCGCTGGTCCTCACCTTCGGCCAGAGCGCGCGGACGCTGGAGTACCGCACGATGCTCCGCTGGGCCGTCAAGACCATGCGCGCCGACCTCTACGCCGCGCGGGAGCTCGACCCGGGCATCCGGACCCCCGCCTCGATCCAGCGCTACGAAGAACTCCTCACCCGGGACGACGCGCGGCTGATCAGTGGCCTGGGCCGCCCGGTCCAGGATGAGATCACCTCGATCATCAATGAGGTCAACCGGGTCCACGACCTGCGTCCCGACAACCCGTTGGGCGCTCCCGCCGAACTGCCGCCGGAGGCGGCGCTGCTCGCCACAGATCCGGTGCACCTGGCCCGCGACATCGCGGCCGAGCTGCGTGCGCATGTCCGAGTGGACGTCGCGCAGCCGGACGGGACCACACGCTCGCAGTGGGTGGACCCGGCCGGACGAATCTACGCGTTCGACCCGACGACCTTCAGCGACGCCGCGCTGACCGCGGACCAGGCGTCCCGCGCCGGGCTCTGGACCGACGAGACGCGCCGTCTCGCCGTGGCCCACGGCTTCGGCCCGCTGGACCTTGCCCGGCTCTACCGCACCTCCTGGAGGCACCAGCAGACCTTCGAACAGGCCGTCCGCGTCGCGATAGAGGAGCGTCGTCAGGCCCTGGCGGAGGTGCACGAGGCGCTGCCCGGCCTGTTCGGGCGGGCCATGGAGGCCACCGCCGCGTGGCAGGCGATCGTCACCCGGCTCGAAGCCGAGCACACCGCGCTGACACGGCAGGCCGCGGAAGAGCAGCGGGCGCTCGACGACGCCGGGAACCGGTGGAACGACCTGGACGACGAGCGCGTCCGCCTGACCCTCGACCTGAACCCCGACCCGGCCGAGATCGCCCGGATCCGGGGTGAGATGAGGTCGCTGGACGGCGCCCGGCTGCGGCGGCAGCGGGTGCTCGAGGAGCACAACGCGTCGCTGGAGGCGCTCACCCGGCGTCTGGGCGAGGTCCGCACGCAGGCCACCTCGGCGGAGAACCTGCTCGGCGAGCTGGTCGCCACCCGGCCGGGCGGCGACGCCACCGCCGGACCCCGCTGGACCGACCAGACCGTTCAGACGGCAGGCGAGCGGCTGACGGCCTGGGAGTCCCTGCTGGACCAACGCCGGGTGGACCTCGCGTACCGGCCACGGAGCGCGCCGACGGCGCAGCAGGCCATCGACGAGCTGCACCGGACGCTCGGCGCCGCCGGTTCTGGCGCGGTCTCCCTCGTCGTCACCCAGGACGCGGCCGGCGTCGGCGGGCGGTTCACCGTGGTCTCCCACGGCGGCCGGATCCGGTGGTTCGAGTCCGAGTCGCGGCTGCCGGTGGAGCCGCCGCGGGACGCCCAGCGCCTGTACTCGCTGGACGTGGGCGGCGACGGCGTGCTGCTGGACCCGCCACCCGAGCTGCGCGGGCCGGCGTCGGATCGATCCTTCGGACCGGTGCGCCACCTGGCGCTCGCCGACATCGCGCACCATCTCGACCACGGCTTGGTCCAGCCCGACGCGCGGGAGGCCGCCGCACGCTCGGGGTCGCACCTGCCCCGGTTCGTGACCGAGTTCGAGAACCGGATCGCCTACCAGAACGAGCGTCTGGTCGCGCTGACGGCCGCGCCGGGACCGCGCATCGTGAGCCTGGCCGCCGCCATGCGCAGCGACCGGCTCGCCGACGCGCACGTCTACCGCAACGACCACGGGCAGCACGGCGTCGGACCGGGCCGCCTCAACCTCCCGGGCTGGACCCGGCTGGGCGCCCTGGCGAGCTTCGCACCGGTGTACTGGGTGACCCGAGGGGCGCGGACGGAGGGCGTCACCGCACGGGACGTCCGCCGGACCGCCCTGGGCGACGCCGTGCGGTTCCTGTCCGGGGACGTCGGCCAGACCATGGAACAGCGGGTCCGCCGGACGTTCGGCGAACACGCCGACCGCGACGTCGAGCGGGTCGACCGGTTGCCGGACGACCTGCCGCCCGGCACCTGGGTCTGGTTCGCCGGCCCGTCCCGCAGCGGGGCCGCGGTCGCCACCGCCGACGGGTACCGCGTCCTGCTCACCGGTGTGAGCGGCACGCGCGAGGTGACGGCACGGCAGGCGTTGCGGGAACTGAGCGGTCGGCCGTACACCATCGTGATCGCCCGGCCGCGGGCCACGCCCGCACCCGGCGTGCGGCAGCGGGACGCCGGAGGCAGGCAGGCCGTCAGGGGCACGGGCACGTCCCACGGCGTCGCCCCGCCGGTACGGACGCGGCGTGCGAACGTGGACGACCCGCTGCCGGCCGACCCGCACGTGTACGTCAGCGAGGACGGGCAGCATCGGGTGACGGCCGCCGGGATGACCCAGGGCTCCTGGACGGACCTGGGCGCGGTCGCCGAGTACACGCTGGCGTCCTGGCTGCTCCGTGGCGGGCCGGAGCGGGGACTGACCGACGACGTCGTCGTGCGGGAGGAGCTGGACCGGGCGATCGCCTTCCTCACCGAGAACTTCGCGCTGGATGAGCACGAGGAGACCGTCCGCACGCTCCTGGCCGGTGCCACCGGCCGTGCCGTCGAGCTGACCGACGAACTGCCCGCGGGTCTGCCCGAAGGCACGCTGGTCTACTACTCCGGGCCGGACCAGATCGACGGCGCGGTGGTGCTGTCCGGTAGCCGCTACCGCAGCCTGAAGCCCGACGGCACGACCCAGGTCTCCCCGGACCAGAGCGGCGACGTCCCGTCCGGCCCCGGGCACAACTACCTGATCGTCCGGCCGGCCACGGCGACCGTGACCAAGACCGCCCCGCCGCCGGCGAAGGCCACCTCCTCCCGCGCGACCACGGTCGCGGAGGCCGAGAGGCTCGCCGCGCGGACGGAGCGGCGGGAGTTCGACCCGGCACGGCTGCAGGCGACGCTCGATGCCCGGCACCTGAGCCCCCTCACGGTGCCCGGCGACGGGAACTGCTTCTACCACAGCCTGATCGAGATCGCCGGTGCGTACCTGGAACGGCACATCTCCGGGCTCAGCATGCGCGGGAACCGGCTTCGTGCGGTGGGGGCGCTGCGGAACTGGCTCGCGGACCGGCTGGAGGCCGACTTCGCGGTCGCGGCCCAGGGCCTGCCGTCGCGGTACGCCGGCTTCTTCCACGTGGTCGAGGGCGGGCCCTCGATCGCGGCGCAGCAGCAGGCGCTGGTGCACCAGATCCGGACGATGGGCGAGTGGGACGACGAGGCGGGCGACATCGTCGCGCACCTGGCGGCGTACGAGCTCGGCCTGCGGATCACCTTGATCCAGGACCGGTACGTCACCACGGTCGGCCCGGACGGCCCGGCCCACCTCAGCTTCATCCGCATGCCCGGCCACTACCTGGGCACCCGGAGCACACGCACGGACGCGCCGCGGATCCCGTGGCGGACCTTCCGGCCGGTGCCGCCGACCTCCGCCGCCGTCGCCCACGAGCAGTACGACCGCCAGATCGGGTGGGCGAAGCGGCGGTACGCGAACGTGCGGGAGGACCTGGAGAGCCTCACGTCACGGCTCGACCCGGACATCGTCCGCGACCTGCAAAGGCAGGTACGGGAGCGGCTGGCCGCCCGCGACCGGGAGCTGGCGAGGCACCGCGCCGAGACGGCGGCGCACCTGCAGCCGCAGCATCGGCTCGACGCCAATGTCAGCGCGGTGGGCGATTTGGAACGGATGGTCCGGGAGTACCAGGCGCAACTGGGCGAACCGGCGCCGTCCGTTCCGGGCTCCTCGTCCGGGCAGGGCGTGCGAGCCCGTACCCGGATCTCGGACTACCTCTTCAACGAGGTCAACTCCCGGCTCGCCCGCTTCGGTGGGCGCTGGCTGCTCGGCCGGGTCGACCGGGGACAGATCCGGGAGGCGCTGGCCGACCTCCCCCAGGGCGGCCCCACCGACCCGGCCGGCCTGGCCACCGACCTCGTGTACCAGATCGTCTTCGGCCGGGTGCCCCGGATGCGGGGCGGCGAGCGGCCCGCCTCGGTGCGGTTCCAGGATCCGTTCGCGCCCGGCTCCAGCGGCACCGGGGCGTACGACGAGGCCGCCGGCCGGACGTTCGGCGCGGGCCCGAAGGTGTTCGCGGCCGCCGACCGGATCCACGCGCGGTTCCACGAATGGGCGAGCGAGCACACCGTCGTGCCGGGGAAGGGCAAGAGCCCCGTACGGCCCGCGGACGCCGCGCCACGCATGGAGGCTCTGCTCTCCCGGCTCGACCTGGGTGATGCCGGCGCCCTGGCGAGCGGTCGGCCGATCGAGCCGACCGTGCGGCTGATGCTGGCGTACCGGGAGCTGGGGCTGCCCGAGAGCGATGCGCCGCTGTTCCTCAAGGCGCTCAAGGCCGGCCTGATGAGCGATCTCCTGCCCGAGGACGCGAACCCGGCGCACCTGCCCATGGCGGATCTGCGGCGGATCGCGGACGCGGTGGGCATCGGCGTTCACCGGCCCGTCGGGGACCAGGGCATCACGGCCGTCGCGCTCGAGCGGCGGCTGGGCGAGGTGCTGCCGCCGTACGACGGGACGGCGTTGGACTGCGTTCTGCGGCTGGAGGCGGTGCGGCGAGAGCTGTACGGCGGCCCGGCGGTGCCCCGCGACGACTTCACGGTCGGGGACAGGCGGCCGGAGCGGGCTCTGGCGGCCGCCCTGGGCGGGGACTGGCGACCGCTGCACGGCCCACCGGAGAGCATCGCGCCCCTGGTGAAGCGCCTGGGGCCGGGCGCGATGGCGTTCCTGCTGGTGTCGATGCAGAACGGCCCGGGCCATGCGTTCGCGCTGCGGAACGAGGGCGGCCACCTGTTGTGGGTGGAGACGCAGGCCGGGCTCGGCTCGCGGGTGTACCCCGTCGAGGACGGCGCGCCCGTGCCGGGCGGGGACGTGTACTTCATCCTGGTGGACGCGACCGGCCGCGCGGTGGTGCCGGACTCTCTTCCGGACGCGCCGTACGTCGTGGACGCGCTGCGGCTCGCACCGGAGGTGCTCGGCTTCGCCGCGCAGGGGCGCGAGCACGAGATGAAACACGTCGTCCACGGCCACGGTTTGCAGGCGTTCCACGGAAGCGAGGAGGTCCTCGTCTTCAACCGTGCGACCGGTGTGGTCGTGGAGACCGACACGATGCACCTCTGGGTCGCCGGCCGCGGCCGGTCGGCCCGCTACTACGCGACGAAACGGGCGGCGCGGATGTCGGGCCGCGGAAAGGTCAAGCGCAAGTCCGTCAACATCGTCGAGGTCGTCGCCAGGCCGGAGCGGGTACAGCGAACCGGGGAGGAGCGCTTCTACGACCCGGCGGTGGTGCGGGCCGGAATCCGTGACGCGCAGAGGCGCCTGAACAACGCGGTGCGGCTACGCGACGGCGAGGCCGGGCCCGGCTTCCGCGGCACCTCGCTGCGGGAGCTGTTCGGCGACGATCCCAACTACGAGTTCGGGCCGAACGCCGACGACCTGTCCATCCTGCTGCCACCAGGCTGGGACGACTCGGTCTACACGCACATCAGCGAGGGCACGTACCTGACGTCCACGCTGACCTTCCTGCAGGCGGTCGAGCGGTTCGCCGAGGCCGGCGACATCAGGAACTACTTCCACGCCGGCCTGCGGTTCGGCGACGATGTCGTGCTGACGTACCTGGACGACGTGCTGGACCAGCGCGTAGGCCGGTTCGCCGGCCCGGCGACGGAGCACGTGCCGGGCGTCGCCGACGTGCGTGCGTCGATGACGCTCATGAACACGCACACGTTCGCCGCCGCCCGCGTGTTCGTCCGCGGCGACGAGCACCTGGCGAAGAACCTCGTCCACGGGGCGCTGCGCACGTCGTTCGCCGCCGTCCGCGAGTCGATGCCGCCGGACGTCCAGAGCTTCCTGGAGGACCACGACGGCGAGATCCGGACGAAGCTGCGTGCGGATCTCCGGGAGCGGCTCGCCCGTGCGATCAGGACCTACGAGCGGCACCCGCGGATGCACCGGCGCTGGCGCGAGTTCGGTCCGGAGCCGCTCTCGCTGTTCGAGTACCCGCTGAGAAACCAGTCCATGACCCTCGGCGACTACGTCGACAACATGCTGCTTCCCTCCGGGCAGCCCAGGTACTACGTCGACCAGGACGACGCGATGAATGTCCGGACCAACATGCGCCGTCTCGACCGCGGGCTGGTCGTGAGCGAGATCCGCGACATCGGCCCGGAGCGCCAGAGCCTGCGCCGGGCGGAGGAGACGGCCGAGGAGTTCGCCCGGCTCGCGCGGCTCTCACACGAGCAGGCCGAGCGGGTGGCGCACAACAACGCCACCGCGGAGGGACAGGAGTACAACAGGACGCTGCTCCAGGCCGTGGACGCGGTCAGCGCGTACCGGCCGAACGCCGACAACCTGGCCACCGACGTCCGTGACCTCCTCGACTCGGTGGCGCGGCACGTTCCGGACCTGGTCCGTGACCCGATCTTCCGGGAGAATGTGACCTCCAACCTCCAGGCCGACGCCGTCGTCGCGCTGAGCGACTTCATCGGACTCGCCGACGGGGAGAGCGCCCGCGCCGTACGGCACGCGGTCAAGGCCATCCGTGACGTGCTGCCGCAGAACGAAGGCGGCCTGCGCCGGGAGGCGGACGGTCTGATCAGACGTCTGCGCGAGTACCGGCCGCCGCGGCGGCGGTCGTACCCCGCGCCGCGGTCCTCCTCGGGCGTCCGGTACCGGTGGCAGGATCGGGCCGAGGACCCGTTCGCCCGCCCGGGCCCATTGGCGCCGGCGCTGTGGCCGGCCGGGCCGGACGACGTTCTGGTCCCGGTGGCGGATCCGGGCCGGCTGGTGGCCGCTCCGGTGACCACGGAGCAGTGGTTCGACCGCCGGGCGGACGCGCCCGTGGTGCCGGTGGCGACGGAGCGTTCCGAGCCCAAGGTCGGCTTCACCACCACGGCGAACCCCGAGGAGGACCGCTGGGACGCCGACATCCGCTTCAACGCGCAGCGGATCCAGGTGACCGACGAGCAGTGGGTCCGCTACCAGGTGGCCGTGCTTCCGGTGAAGCCGATGCCCGGGATCGCGTGGGAGGACGTCGAGGCCCTGGAGGGCCGGCTGAACGAGGCGCTCGACGCCTACTGGAACCGCGGCTACGAACTGCCGGTCGGCAAGGACCAGACGCATCTGGCGGTGAAGCTGGTCCACGCGCCGGAGTACGCGCGGGCGATCGAGCTGCGGCCGGGCACGACGAAGAACGGCCCCGAGTTCGAGCTGGACACCCGGCACTGGGGGCTGGAGGACTACATCTACGCCCTCGTGCACGAGGTGCTGCACTACTTCGGCCTGCGCGACGAGTACCCGGACGCGCGGTCGGCGCAACGGAGCAGGGCGACCTCGTCCGCGATCAAGGCCGACGGGCTGATGGCCGGCGGCGCGTTCGACCCTTCGCAGCCCGTGCCGGCCCGTTACCTGCGGCTCATCGAGACCGTGGTCGACGCCACCGCGGTCCTGCTCGACCACCCGCTGCCCCGCGCGGCCATCGAACCGGACCACACGGGCCTGCCGGTGGAGGCGATGGACGAGGCGCGGTCCGCCGACCCCGCGGCGGAGACGATCGTGGGTCCGCCGGACGACGCGCCGGAACGCCCCGGGCCCGCCGCGCCGGAGACGCGGGCCGTGGCCGTGCCTCTGCTCGCCGCCTCGCCGCGAAGCCGGGTCGCCCAGGCGTACGCCCAGGCCCGCACCGAGTTCCGGCTGCCCGGTACCTACCGGTTCACTCCGTCGCACGCCGCCGCGACGCACGAACTGCGGCGGCTGGCCGGGGCGGAGCAGGACCCGAACGCCCATCCGGACTGGGTCGCCCTGGCCACCCGCGTGAACCGCGGCTGGCAGCCGAACGCGGTCACCGACGCGGTGAGCGCGGTCCTGCCGGCGGACCTGCCGGGGCTCCTCTCGGCGGCCAGGCTCGCGCTCGACGTGCACGGTCCCGGCTTCACCCTCGGCCAGTTGCGGAACGTCCGGCGGCTCGCCGACGCCATGCGGTCGGACCCGGCCACACTGTCCGACGTCCTGCAACGGCCCGGCCGCGAGCCCGGGGACGAGGTCGGGATCGCCGACGTGCGCGAGCTGATCCACTCGTTCGGCGGCTACGGACCGCTCGAGTACCCGACCGCCGACGACGTGCGGATGGTCGCCGCCCTGGTGGCCGAGGCGTTCGGCTCGGCGCCGCTGACGGTCGGCGGGCTCCGTACGGCCTGGGAGACCGCCGCCGGGGTGTCGCGCTCGGAGGCCGCGGCCGTGCTGGGCGAGGCCGGCCTGGCCGTGGCCCAGCTCGGGCTGTCGTTCGCGGTGATCGGCGCGGACGCGGCCGCCGCGCACCGTACCGAGCTGGAGGAGCGGCTGGGGCGGCTGCGCGCACTCGCCGACGCTCCGTGGCGGCCGAACCAGCGCGCACGCGTCGACCGGCTGCGGGACGCCGTCCGGGGCGTCGACGAACGGATCGCCGAGATCCATGCCGCCGCCGTACACAGCCTCGAAGACCAGGTCAGGGCCGAGCTGGCCGGCTCACCCCAGGACGCCGCCGAGGCTCTCCGGCAGAGGCTGGAGAGCCGCGCACCGGACGCCGGCCCGGTGGCCGTGCACGAGTTGCTGGCGATCCGGTCCGAGGCCGCGCGCCTGGCCGAGCCGGACCAGACCCCCGACCCCGAGGCTCCTGCGGAACCGGGCACCGAGGCCGCGCCGCGACCGGTCGTCCGGCGGTTGCCCGGGCGGATCCGGTACGCAGCGGAGGAGAACGCCCGTCTCGGAGTCGACCGGTCCCTGCCGTGGGGCGAGTGGGGACACGTCTTCCGGGTCGGTGACGTGCGGCTGGGCGAGGACCGGCCGCTGGCCGCGTGGATCGTGGAGCTGCTCCCCATGGACCTGCGGCGGCCGGTCGAGGACGGTGTCGTCGCCACCTTCACCCGCCTGGGCAGCCAGGAGGCGGGGCGCCGGCTGGCGTCACCGACCGGGTTGCGGGTGCCGACGCCGACGGGGCCGGTGACGGTACGGCTGGTCCTGGGGCCGCTGACCGGCGAGCACGGCGCGCGCTACCGCCGTCCGCAGGAGGTGCAGTCGGTACAGATCGGCGCGCGCCCGTCGCAGGCCCTCGACCACCCGCAGATCGTCACGCCGTCCACCTTCACCGACGTCAACGACAACCGGTCGATCGCGCCGGAGTCGACGGGCGACGGCCCGATCTCGATCGCGACCGGCTGGAACATCCTGCCGACCGTCGGCGTCATGCCCACCGTCACGGGCAGCGGCTCGCGGGGCTTCGGCGCGTACGAGGGCGCGGTCATCCAGACGGTCCAGCAGATCTGGCGCAACCAGTACGCCTACTTCGAGGTCCCCGCGAACCACGACGACCCGGCGAACGGCAGCCGCCTGTCCGTGACGTTCCCCGGCGAGGCCGGGGAGGAGACGGTCATCCGGCCGGCCGACGTACTTCTGGCCTTCGCCGAGGACGACTCCCCGCTGGAGGAGGGCGCACCACCGGCCTTCGGCCCGGAGCGCGCGCTGCCCGACGGGGCCACCGCGGCGATGGCCGAGGATTTCCACCGCGTGCTCTGGCGGGTGACCACGATCGGCGAGTCGCTGACCGTGAACCGGGGGCCGGAGGCCGTCGCCCTGCGGATCGCGCTCCGCTTCCCCGACGCCGACGCCGGCTTCATCTCCTCGGTGACCGATCTGTTCACCGAGTCCGCGCTGTTCCGGGTGCACAAGGACGTCCTGGGCCACGGCTACCTGTCGGATGAGTTCCGGGTGAACCAGAACACCGAGGACTGGGCGGCCTTCCGGCTACGGGGCCGGATGACGGCCTTCCGGCAGGTCGACACCGCCGAGGGGTACGTCCAGCAGGACGCGCGGCACCTGTTCTGGTCGGGCGAGTCGAGCTCGATGAGCGGGGGTGTCGCCTCGGACCTGACCGTGACGGCGTCGCCGCCGACGTTCACCGTGCGGGGCACGCCGGTGCAGATCGGCCCGACCGGCGGCGCCAAGGCGTCCGGATCGGTCACCCGTAGCCTGGCGGCCTCGATGGGCGCCGGCGACTGGCGGTACGGCGCCTATCCCTCCAGTCGGCGGATCTACCGGCTCACGATGGCCCTCGAGGTCGACGTGCGCTCCTCCCGGGCGGCGGCGGCGCGGCCCGCGCGGTTCGCGATGACCGGGTACGTCGAGGTGCCGGAGCGGGAGGCGGACCGGTTCGAGCGGGAGCTGAACGACGTGCTCTCGGGCGTGGCCCTGGACCGGGTCAGGGGCGACGGCCGACTGATCCTGCCGGCCGACGGCCCGCACCTGACCGACCGCATGCCGCCGCTCGGCATCCTGAAGGGCCGCAGCCGCGGACCGTCGGTCCCCGACATGCTCGGCGGGTTCGAGAAGGTCGTGCCCCGGGCGATGGAGCTGGTCGACCAGGCGTTCGGCGACCCGCGGCTGACGAGCATCGCCCCGCGTCTCACCGCACGCCAGCGGCACCGGCTCGAACGGGCGATGAACCAGAGGTTCTCGGTCACCACCGCCCTGCCGTACACCAGTCAGCTCATCAGCCACCGGATGTCGTTCACCCGGCTCTACCAGGCGCCCGGCGGCCGGGTGCGGCTCAAGGTACGCGTGCGGTCGCAGCAGGGCGAGGACTGGACCGGCGGCCGGCTGGAGTGGGGCCGCATCGACCACTACCCGATCTACTACGACGACCTGGGCGCGACCGAGCAGGTGGCGGACCAGCTCGGCTACCGCGGCGGCGGCCACCTCAGGCTGGGCCCGCTCCACAGCGTCCTGCGCCGGCTGAACTTCCCCGCGCAGTTCCACTACGCCCGGGCCCATTCGGCCGCGCTGACCGCGCGCTTCGGCGTGTGGTCCTCGCTCGGCTTCGTCTACGAGGGCCCGCTCCGGACCTTCCTGTTCGGCACCCGCTACCACGTCGACGTCGAGCTGACCTTCGAGCCGGAGGCCGCGTCCGCCGGCACGCTCGCCGGGCTGGCCGCCGGCGTCGCCCGCCAGGCCGCCGATCTGGTCACCGGCACACCGCCGCAGGGCCTCCCGACTCGTACGGTCCGCCGCCACGACGACTGGTCCGGCCTCATCCGCTACATGATCGCGGAGGGGCTCAGTCCGCTGACCGGCGGTCACTCCCTCACCCGCACGCCCGTTCCCGACCTGGGCCGGGCGCTGCGACGGCGGCCGCCCGTCGCGCCGGTGACCTTCCAGGACCTGTGGGGATGGGCCGCCGGGAGACCCGAGCTCCTGCGGCCCGACGACCAGCCCCTGGAGGTCCTCGGCATCGAGGAGCTGTGGCAGGTGGCCGGTGAGCTGCTGGAGGCCGCCGGAATCCCGCCCGAGACCTACAACGACACGCTGGACGTCACGGTCAACGAGGACCAGATCGTCGCACGGATGCTGTGGGGCGGCCCGACCGTGCAGGCGTCCGGGATCGGGCACGGCGGCTCGGTCGGGGACCGGCACGCGGTGGTCTCGCTGCGCGGCAAGGTGCTCCGGCTGCGTCCGCAGGTCGGTGAGGTCGGCATGTACGAGACCGACATCACCGACTCCGAACCGGCGGTGATCTTCACCGGCCGGCGCTCCACCTCCCATGTCCTGTCCGGCAGCGCCGACCTGGCCGGCGAGTTCGAGGACGGCGGACCGTACGGCAGCTGGACGCTGCGCAACGTCACCGAGACGAACATCGACTCCAACGAGGTGCTGTCCGGCCGCTGGCTCACCCAGGAGAACCGCGAGTACCGGCCGCACCGCGGCACGATGCTGTGGGACGTCACGGTGACGAGCTGGAGCGCGAACGCCCTCGGCAGCTGGTCGCTGAGGCACGACCGGGTGCAGGTGCTCGTCGTCGGCGGCCTCCTCCTGCTGCGGCCGGCGCCCCAGCCGAGGATCGAGCGTCCCCCGGCGGTGCCGGCGCGGATGCCCCTGGAGCGGCTACCGCTGACGAACACCTCCGACCGGCTGGAGTGGCCGCAGCCGAACGACGCGTCCGACGGGCTCAACCCCGTGCTGGCCATGGTCCGGGGCGTCCTGCACGCCGTCGACGAACAGCTGCTGTACCGGCAGTGGCGCATCGTGAACGGCACCCCGAGGACGGTGCGCTCGGGCGTGCCGACCACCCTGCAGTCGCTCCTGCAGAACGGCGCGCTGCTCGGGCACCGCGACACCCTCCTGGGCCCCGGCCTGATCCTTCACCTGGCCCGCTCGCTGTCCGGCGCGGGCAAACAGTTCACCCTCGTCCTGCGCGCGGAGCCGCTGGAGGACTACGACTACGGCGACACCCGCGCCCGCGACTTCGCGCTCTACCGGCTGAACACCCAGCGGCAGGTCGGCCGGCACAGCACGACCTCGGCGCACACCCTGGGCGCGAACGCCGGTACCGCACGGATCCCCGCCACCGGCCGGGCGGTCAGCGGCACGTACCTCGAAGGCACGGCCGAGGGCGACCACTACGAGCAGACGACGATCGCGCGGGGCAAGATCTTCCGCACCCGCGACGTGCTGACGATCCTCGGCGACACGCACGCCTACACCGGTGCGCTACGGATCACCGCGACCGTCTACCGCGGCTACAACGCGTCCAAGCCGCTCCAGGTGCTCACGCTCGGACTGGCGGACCGGGGGCTGGCGCTCTTCATCGATCCCAACACGCCCGTGCCGGTCGCCGTGACCGACTTCGTGGACATCGTCGAACGCGCCCAGTTCCCCGCCTCGATGCTGCCCGGTCGGCCGCCGAACCTCGCGCCGGTGGCCGACCGGGTGCGCCGGCTGAACGCGGCCCCGACGCCCGAGGAGGTGTTGACCGACGCCGGACTCACGCCGTTCGCGGTCGGGCGGGCGGACATCCTGCGCCGTGGGGTCGTCCCGGCCGGCATCGACGCGTTCGCGCTGCGGGTCCTGTTCGACCGGTCGATCGCGGTCTTCTCCGGCACGGCCGTCGGCGGCGATGTGCCCGCCGTGGTGCGGAGCCTGATGACCGCCACGGGAATGCCGTGGGAGGCGTACGCGGCGCTGCTCAGCCGGCACCAGTTCATCACCAGCTTCCACCTGACGCTCGACGACGGCCACGCCTTCCCGCCGCTCGTACGGGAGGACGGCCCGGCCACCGACGCGCGGGGCGAGACGTTCATCCAGACCCGCCTGTACAACCCGAAGCCGCTGCGCTGGATCGACAGCCGGCTGACCTCCGAGACGCTCCACATGGCCGAGAACGACCTGCCGGACGCGGCGGGCACGACGTTCGGCGGCTCCCTGGACGGCGGACCGGCGCTGGCCCCGCCGCGCGGCGACCCGGTGGTGCCCGTCGAACCGTCCGGCTCGCTCGGGCAGAGCCACGACCACGGCCTCACCGCCGGCGAACGGCTCGTCCGGCCGATCGCCTTCCGGCGCCACGCGTACTACCTGCGCGTGTCAGCCGGTGTGCTGGGCGGCCTGCGGGTCAGCGCGGCCAACGAACGCCGCGACGTCCGGTACGGAGCCGGCGAGTCCCTGCTCTGGTACGGCATGGACGACTCGGTGGAGGTGCTGCTGGACCCGGAGACCGCGCTGGCCAAGCGGATGCTGTTCGGGTCGGAGGGCATCCCCGGTCTGGACGGCCGCCGCTACCTGCCGCACGTCCCGGCCGTCGCTCCGCAGCGCGGCAGCCCGGCCGCCGCCGAGGAGCTGAACCGGCTGCGCGCCGCCCTCGCCCTGCCCCGGTACGGCGACTGGTACATCCTGGCCGGACACTATGATCCGGCCGCCCGGCAGGTGGTCCAGAACGCGATGCGGGACGAGGCGACCGGCGACCCGTCATTCGTCGTCGAACGCCACGACGTCGCCGGTTTCGCCGACCTCCTCACCGGCTTCGATGACCTCGGCGACCGGCCCATCATCCTGATCATGGGGGGAATGGACGTCCGCTTCGCCTCGGCCGTCGCCCGGCGGATCGGGCACGACCTGCTGATCAGCTCCGACGACATACGGCAGGACCACGCCGTCCAGGCCGTTCGCGACGACGCCCCGGGAAGCTGGATCCTGGTGCCGCGCGACGGCTCGGAGCCGATCGTCTACGGCGCGGATCTGGACGAGGTGCTGACCAGGCAGATCGTTCCCGAACTGCGCGGCGCGCGCCTCGACGACGAACCCGGCACGATGTACCCGGACCCGGCGGTCATCTGGCCGGCCCACCGGGTCGCGGCCGTCGAGGCACAGGACGACCTGGCGCAGGACCCGCCGTCGCCGGAGCCCGAGATCGTGCCGGTCTCACCCGCCGAGTCTTCGGTGGCCGATGTGGAGCCGGTCGTCGAGAGCCGGGAGCCTGTTCCCGTCGAACTCATCGCGGCGGAGGCGCAGGACGACTCGGTGCAGGGCGACCTGGTGCAGGATCCGCCGCCGGAGTCCGAGCCCCTGCCGGTCTCATCCGCCGAGTCGTCGGCGCTCGGTGCGGAGCCGGTCGTCGAGAGCCGGGATCCCGCTTCCGCCGAGCCCGTGGCGGCGGACGAGCGCGTCCAGGACTCCGGGATCGTGGCGTCCGGCGATGACGAACCGGAACACCTTCCGGCCCCGGTGAGCCGGCCCGCCTCGCCACCGCGCCAGGTATCCGGCGCCGAGCGCCCGGGCTGGCACGCCCACATCGTGTTGTATGAGGTCCGGGACGCGGACGGGCGGCTCCACGGCCTGGCCTCCTACACCGAGCGGGACGTGGAACGCCGCGCACCCGTCCTGTCGCAGCCGGAGCCGCCGGCCTCCTCCACGGCCTGGCACAAGGGCACCGGCGGCGCGCCCGCACCGGTTCCCACACCCGCCGGGGCGAAGACTCTCCACTGGTTCTCCGACGGCGCCGCCGGCCAGGTCACCGCAGCCGCCCGCGACGGCGAGCCGCCCCACGTGCCGGATGGGGAGACCGCCCTCGACCACGCGGAACGCGAGAGCGCCCACACGTACCCCGATCCGGTCGGCGACGAGACCGGCCTCACCTCCGTGACGCCTCGTCCCGCGACCTCGTCGGAGCCCGGCGGCGTCCTGGTCGAACTGCCGGCCCTGCCCGTGCAGGGCGAGACGTTCGGCCGCGTGCTGGAGCGCGCCCTGGAGCCGCGCGGGCCGGAACGGGACGGGTCCACCACGGAGAGCCCCGGCTCGTACCGGCGGCTCCTCGACGGCCTGACGGAGGAGGACCTGCCCGCCTCCGCGCCGCTCGTCGACGGGACCACACCGCTGGAGTTCGAGGCCTTCCAGCGAGCCGGGATCACGCTGTCGGCCGGCGACCAGGCGCAGGCGATTCTGGGGCAGAAGGTCTCGGTCGCGTCGCTCGGCCTCGACCTCGACCGCGTGCAGCTGTTCCGGCTGGCGATGGAGACGAAGGCGACGGCCTCGGCGGAGAACTGGGGGAGGCTGGCCGAGGCCCTGGACGCCGCCGTCCGGCGCCTGGGCGTACGGATCGTCCTCAGCGAACCGGGCGAGGCCGAGGACCACCGGCCGGTCGTGCCCTCGCCGGAGCCCCGCAACGCACCGGAGCCGCTTCGCCCGGAGCCGAGCACTCCGGCCGCATCGGTGCAGGTGGAGGGCTCGGACTCCGGTGCGCTCCAACGTCCGGCGGGGCCCGCTCCCGTCTACCGGGTCCGCGACGAGCGGTGGTGGCCGCTGCGCGCGGATCACTCGAATCCGGACCGGCCGGGAGAAGACGCCTTCGTGCTGACGCCGAACGAGTCCGGCCCTCCGACCGTGGAACGGGGTACGCGGAGCGGGATCCGCCAGACGGTGAGCTACGACCTCAAGGTGGAGCCGCAGGACTGGTCCTTCCGGCTGCGTCTCCACGTGAAGCCGGCGCGGGGAGCGACGCAGGAGGATCTCACGATGTCGACCGACAAGGCGGCGGCCGCCGCCGACAAGGACATCAGCGAACCCGGCCATGTGCTGCCCGGGACGGACGCGCGGCTGGGGCTCCTGGTGGAGTTCACCGACGACCCCGGCGACGCGTTCGCGGTGGTCGAGGTGGTGCCGGGCGTGCCCGGACCGAACGACAGGATGAATCAGCTGCGCTGGTTCGCCGGCGCGCCACGGCACGCGTTCGCGCACGAGCTGGTGCACTTCCTCGGGGTGCGGGACACGCACGGGTCTCCGCGCGCCCTGCTGCGTCCGGTCGATCCACCCGCGGCGGCGCGGCCGGACGATCTGATGGGTGACGCGAGCGCCGAGGGCGGGTCGTACGTTCTCCTGGAGGACCATCTCGCTCAGATCGTGGAGGCGGCCGCCCCGTACCTGCCGCCCCGGCCCGACCTGTTCCGCGCCGATGACCAGAGTCCGCACCACGCGACCGAGGGGCCTGACCCGGAGATCGATCTGCCGCCGGAGATCGACCACGCGCTGCTCGTGGCCGAGGACGAGGGCTCGATCGTGGAGACCGAGGCCGGGATCGTCGTCTACCGCTGGCTCGACGCGGGACCGGATGTGATCTTCGAGGCAGGGGGCCTGCATCCCAGGATGCCCGGCAACCTGAGGGACCTTCAGGCCCACATCGCGTCGAGCGGCCACACGCAGTTCGTGTCGACCACCCGTGACCCGAACTACCGCCACAAGAATCGTCGCTATCGCTACATGATCCGCCCGTCGGATTCCGGAATCGACGTGGCCGGGACGCTGGCGGCACGGGGCATTCCCTACTCGTTCTCCTGGGAGCAGGAGGTCGCCTTCACCGGAACCATTCCCCTTGAGGACATCGTCGAGGTCCTTGACGCGGAGACCGGCTGGGTCATCCCCAACCCCGGCCACCGGCGAAGGGGCTGACGGTGGCCGAGGAATCGCCTACGGGACTCGGGCGCCGCGGTCTCACGGCGGGTGAGGGCCGGCATCCACCGGAGGCACCGGGTCCGCGGTGCACGACCTCCAGGAAGGATCGAGGGAGAAATGGTTGCGGACGAGAGCAACGAGCGGGAGCGGACGGCCGCCGACGGCGAGCGGATCGAGGGCGCCACCGACACCATGCCCCCGGTGCCGGACTCGATCCGGGAGACCGCCCGGCTCGCCCCCGACCACTGGCTCGGCATGGTCGACCCCGCCTGGACCGGCGAGGGCGACCCGCCTTCGTGGTCGATGATCGGCCAGTGGCGGTCGAGCCGCGAGGGCGAGATCGTCGAGTGGCGCGAGAACGAGGAGTACCGGCCGTCGCCGGCGGCCCTCGGGTGGCCTGAGCCGACCGATGAGGTGGACGCCGCGGTGCAACGGGCCGCGACCGGCTACGGGCCCGGTGAGGCCGTGGCCGAGACGCTGGCCGCCCTGCCGGAGGCGGCGGTCTTCGTCACTCCCGAGGGCGACCCGCTGCCCGCCACCGCGCCGGACGGCAGGACCCGCGTGATCCCGGTCTTCACCTCACCCGTCCACCTCCACGCCGCCGGGCGCCTGGCGTTCGAGCTGATGGCCGTACGGGACCTCGTCGACCGGCTGCCCGCCGACCATCTCCTCTACCTCAACCCCTCGGCCTCGGTGAGCATGACGGTGGACACCGCGATGCTTCGCGAGGCGCTGGAGAGCGTGCCGGCGCGTGTCGCCGAGGACGTGCGGGACATCGCGCCGCCCCGGCCGCCCACCGTCGGCGGCGGGGTTCGGACGGCCGGGGACGGTTGAGTGACGCTTCTGGGGCGGATGAGAAAAAATCCGGGCAGGATCGGGCATGTCCGGTGACATCCGGGCGAAAACGGAGTAGATCGGTCTTGAACCCGAAGACTGTCGGGCTCGTATGTCTTACTGAGGGCCGCCTTTCGCCGAAGCCGCCTCCGTACGGGGCGAAGGGCTGACCTCGGACCGCCGTGCTGCGGTCACGTGGAGGAGGTGCACCGGTGACCTTCCCCGCCACGACCGAAGCCGTCACCGGAGGTGATCGTGAGCCGCTGGAGAAGGGCGTCCACCCGCCGGGACCGAGGCCGGCCGGATCCGGCCGTCCCGCCCAGGAAGGGCCGCGCCGGCCGTGCGAAGGGCCGACCCGCGGTCGTGGTCGACGAGTACGACGACCTCATCCTGCTGCGTTCCTCCGCGGACGCGTCGCCGCGGCCGGACGGCGTGGCCGAACTCGCCGGCTTCCTCAGCGGCGGAGACGACGCACAGAAGGTGTTCACCCTCGTGGTCGGCGCGAACGGCGCGGACGGCGAACTCTGGACCCGCCTGGGCGCCGTCCTGGACTCCCTGCGCGACCGGGGCGTGCGGACCGTCCGCCTCGCGCTGGCGGGCGCGGGCGCGTCGCGCTCCGGACGGCCCGCCATGGCCCAGCGGATCGCCGACGCCTGGGGGATCAAGGTGATCGCCCCGGACGCGGGCGTGCTCATCGTGCCCGGGGGCTCGGTGTTCGCGCTCGGCGGGGT
>NZ_JBHLZP010000007.1:0-67207 GCF_042429965.1 Actinoallomurus acaciae | reverse complement strand
ATTCGCTCGTGCAGCCGTCTCATCTCGGTGGTGATGGCGTCGTGCAGCCACACCGAGTGGTGCACCGCGGCGACGTGCCGGACCTTGTCCAGGTCCGGGCGTGCCAGGTAATGCCGCATCACCGTCCGTACCGTCGCGGCGAACCGCTGCCCGGCCCGCTGCGGAAAACTGTGGCGGGCTCAGCGACCACGCGTCCAGGCCGGGATCGGTAAGGCGATCGATGCGCTGGACGACGCCGGCCGCACCGACGGGCGCGCCGTTGAAGGTCGGGGGGTCGATACCCTCGTAGTAGCCGGACCGTCAAGGGTTGTAGGCGCCCTTGTCTCCGGGTCTCTTCCTCCGCCCGGCACGGGAAGACCGACTGCGCGGGGGATGCTCGCTGGACGCGGGCACCTCCTCGGCCAGCCGTTCAGGCTGGTTTACCACGTGGTCTCCTCCGGCGGTGTCGCCGCGTGCTTCACATAACCGAGCGCTTCCAGTTCCCGTTCGGCTTCCAGCAGCGTCGGCCCGCCGCTGTCCTTGAGGTAGATCCAGCTCCAGTTGAAGGCACAGGTACATGCCTCGGGCGGCTCCCGATGACCGGTGGCCAGGTCAGCCCTGTGGTAGCGGTCCGCGCACTTGAACGGCGTGCCCGCATGGCACGGGAACTCCTCGCAGTCGATCACGACGACGTCACTGCCATCGTGTCCCTCAGACATGTGGGGTGGCACGGTTCCTTCCCCTGCTTCGACCTGCCACAGGTGGAAGATCCACGCCGCGTATTTCGCCGCGTCGATGTCGTCGGCTTCAAGCGCATAGGTGTAGGGCTTTTCGCCGTCGTGGCGTTCCCCGCCAGAAATGTTGATCGTGTACGTCTTCATAACACCCCCAAAGACGTGGCCATTTCAATCGCTGATAAACCTTGCGCAATTCCTCAGCGCCGTTCACAGATTTCGTGCGCGGTCCGCTGATGGATCCGGGCCTGCCCTGCGGATCAGAAAGGGGGTTGGCTGGATGGTGATCGTGCCGCTCGACAGCGGCGGAAGGCGACACGGAGGCATCAGGTCACAGGTACTCAGGGTCGCCCTCGTCGATGCGGTCGAAGATCTCGCGTCCCCGCTCCACGGTGTGGCTGCCGAAGACGTAGCCGACCTCCTCCTCGCCGCGCCCGCCGACCCACTTCTCTACGTAGGATCGCGTTCCCGCATCGTTGGTGATCAGCTGGTACGTGGCGTCGGCGTGGTCCACGATGCGTTCCACTCCCTCGTCGGGACGCTGGTGAGCGCGTTGGTCCGAGCGGTGTCGGGGTCACGGGCGATGGAGGCTGCGACGCCCACTAGCAGCGGCGCCAGCACGATCAGGGTCATCGCGCCCGCACACCCGTCGCGACAGCCGTCTGTTTCCTGCCCGGCCCGGGCGTGGCGAAAGATCGATGACCTTGTCCCGAACGAGCCGCATCCCTGATCTCAGGTGAGCTTATTCTTGATCTTGCCCAGGGGGCCGGTCTCGGTGCCGAGGACGGGACCCTTGGGTTCGCCCATGCTGCCATCGTAGGTGGCGTAGAGCTTGGGGTCGGGAGGGGGCGCGGAGGCGAGGTCGCCCAGCGCTTCGGGATCCATCAGGTAGGCGAACTCGTGTTCGCCGTCGGGTTGGGGGCCCGAGGCCCAGTCGCCCTCGGAGGCGGCGGCGCCGTCGGACAGGTGCCAGATCGTCTGGGCGTGTTCGGCGTACTCCTCGTCGAACAGGGCGTTGGGCGCGACGGTGGTGGGTTCCAGACCGTCGGTCTGGAGCTCCTCGATCGCCTTGAGCCACAGGTTCTGGTGGAGGGTGTCGCGGGCGAGGTTGAACTTCAGCATGTTCTTCACGCCCGGATCGTCGGTCATGTTGTACAGCCGTGCCGTCTGCAGCCGGCCCTGGGCCTCGGCGGCGACGTTGGCGCGGAAGTCGGCGAGCAGGTTGCCGCTGGCGATGATGTAGCGCCCGTTCCAGGGGTAGCCGTTGCTGTCGGCGGGCAGGGCGCCGCCGCCGGAGACGATGGCCTGCTGGGGATCCATCCCGCCGATGACGGCGCCGACGACCGGGTCGGCGGCCGCGGCCTTGGTGGTGGCGGTGGCCGGGGCGCCTTCGAGCAGGCGGGCGACCATGATCGCGAGCATCTCCACGTGACCGATCTCCTCGGTCGCCACATCCATGATCAAGTCCTTGTACTTGCCGGGCATCCGGCAGTTCCAGCCCTGGAACAGATACTGCATGGTGACGGTCATCTCGCCATACGCTCCGCCGATCAGCTCCTGGAGCTTGTGCGCGAACACGGGATCGGGCTTTTCGGGTTTGGCGTCGAACTGCAGGTGATCGGTGTGCCGGAACATGAACCACTCCTCGCGATCAGACCGGCCGACCGAGCCGCAGATGCGGGCACGGACGGTAAATATGCGGACGAGCAGGACGCTAGACGGCGCTCGTCTCCGGTCCGTCACCACGGCGTCATCACGGCCGGGTCGGACACGCGTACAGGAGGGTGAGGGCGGATGCGGGGCCGGCGCTCCGGAGGCGACGCGATCGAGAGAGGAGGGCTCGTCATGCGAGGCGCTGGCCAAGGTAGTGGTGGATGAGCTTCGCCTGAACATTCCATCGGAGTGAAGAACCGACGAGGCCGGTCGGGATCGCTGGCCAGGCCGCTCGGGCGAAGCCGTCGCAAGGGGACCTAGCCCGTCGGCCCTACCCGACCGCGCCGTGAACGGGGAACGGTGGACGCGCATGGGCAGCTATACAGACGCCGGGAAGCGTTCGCCGTCGTCGATGGCGTCGCAGACTCGTGTCAGTATCCGGTTGAGTTCGATCACAAGGTGGCTCTGGGTGTACCAGGGGGCGCGGGACCTTTCGGGGCGGGTGCTGACCTCCTGGCGAAGATCGAGCAGAGCCTGCTGGGTCTCGTCCATGCCGGGCCGGGACCTGGGCGCCGGGTGGAGGCGTTGTCCGATGACGAGGGATGCCTTCCGCAGCAGTTCGCCGTATTCGGCGCGGAAGCCCTCATCGAGCCAGGAGGGTGTGTCCGGTTCGTCGGCGGCCTTCGCCGAAGCATCGTCAAGACTGTGCGCGATGCTCTGGACGCTTCCGCGGATGTCCGCGAAGCAGTCCCACAGCCGTTCGTGCAGTCGTGGCCGGTGGAGTTCGGTCGTGCCGCGCGGATTCAACCGGAGGCTCTCGTGTGCGTGCGACATGCTGCCCAATGTGTCGCGCAACGCCTTGTCCAGAGCCTGGCTGCGTTCGTACCAGTGAGGGTTCTCGACCGGCCAGCCCTCAGCGAGCCCATCGGCCATGTCGGTGAGCAGCGCGGCGATGTCGTCGGCCGTACGGTCCAGCGCGTCGGTCGCGGATCTGAGGTGCAGCGGCGCGAGGAGGAACGCGTTGACCGCGATCCCGATCGGCACGCCGACCGCGACGTCTACCAGCCGGCTGAGGACGAAAGGCTCCGGGTGTGCCCCGCCCAGCAGTAGGACGAACGTCGCGGTGAACGGCACCTCGATGCCCTGCGCACCGAACCCTCGCCAGCCGCCGAGCAACGCCCCAGCGAGCAAGGTGATGGTCAGGGAGAGCAGCCCGGGCCCGAGGAACTCCGCGCTCGCCACGGCCACCACAACGCCCAGCGCGAAGCAGACCGCGAAGCTCACTCCTTCGCGCACGGACCGCACCACGGTCGCCTGAACCGACACCAACGCCGAGATCGGCGCGAAGTACGGGTCCCGGTGACCGGCCAGGTACCGCGCGACGATCCAGGCGCACACCGCAGCGATCGTCGCCTTCACCGCCGTGGTCACCTGATCATTGCGGCTCCACCGGCGCCGCAGCCCGATCGCCCATCGCCTCATCGGCTTCGCCTACCCGCTCCGCGGCGGATGACTCAACCAAGACGGCACCCGCCGCCGCGCGGCCAGGAACATGGCCGCCGGCGAAGGGGACAACGCACGCCGACCGGTAGAGGCCGTTCTTTTAGGGCAGACAGTGGTGTATGACGCTCCCCGGAACAGCGGCCTCCTACTGGATCGAGTCGAGTACCGCGACCTCCTATCCCCCGTTGACCGAGGACATCGACATCGATGTCGCGGTCGTCGGGGGCGGCATCGCCGGCATCTCCACCGCGTTCGAGCTGATACGGGCGGGCCGTTCGGTGCGGGTACTCGAAGCCGGACAGATCGCCGCAGCGGTCACCGGTCACACGACCGGGCGCCTGTCGGCGGCTCACCCGTGGATCTACCGGCCGCTCCGCGAGCGCCAGGGCGCGGAGGCCGCACGCCTGTACGCGTGTTCCCAGCAGAACGCCGTCGACCACGTCGCGGCGACGGCCTCGGCGCTCGGCATCGACTGTGAGATCGAACGCCGCCCCTCCCACGTCTTCACCGACGACGAAGACCAGGCCGATGCTCTGCGAGCCGAGGCCGAGGCGGTCAAGGACGCCGGGCTGGACGCGTCGTTCGTCACCGAGACCGACCTGCCGTTCACGGTGGCCGGGGCGCTGCGGGTCGAGGGCCAGATCCAGTTCCACCCCCGCCGCTACCTCGTCGGGCTCGCCGAAGCGATCGTCAGGGACGGCGGACTGGTGCACGAGAACACCCGCGTCAACGACATCGAGGAGGGCGAGCCGTGCACGCTGCGCACCGAGCACGGCGCCATCGTACGGGCCCAGGACGTGGTGGTCGCCACGCTCGCACCGGTGTTCGAGCAGCTCAGGCTGTCGACACGGCTCAGCGCCGTACGGGAGCTCGTGGTCGCCGCGCCGATCTCCGCCGACCGGGACCCGGGCGGGATGTACATCACCCGCGAGCTCAACACCCGATCCGTCCGCACCGCCCCGCTACCGGACGGGCGGCGGCTGCTGCTCATCACCGGTGAGGCCTTCGCACCCGGCTCCGGCCAGGTCGCCGAACGCTACGAGCGGCTCATCGACTGGGCGCGCGAGCACTTCGGCGCCACCGAGATCACCCACCGATGGTCCGCCCAGGACACCGAGACCACCGACACCCTCCCCTGGATCGGCCATGCCCCCGGCACCGACCACATTTACCTCGCGACCGGATACGCACGCTCGGGCATGAGCCACGGCGTGATGACGGGACGGCTGCTAGCTGATCTACTGACCGGCCGGACTCCGGCCTGGGCCGACCTGTACGACCCGGGACGCGTCCACCCGATCCACGAGGCGTCTGGGACAGCGAAGAACCTCGCCGCCGTCGCCGGGCATTACGCCGGTGACCGGGTCGACGCGGCGACCGGTTCCATCGAGGACGTGCCCAGGGGCGGGGGCCGGGTCGTGACCATCGGCGGGCGGCCGTGCGCGGTCCACCGAGGCGAGCACGGAAACCTGACCGTGCTCTCGGCCGCCTGCCCGCACCGGGGCTGCCTGGTCGCCTTCAACGACACCGAACGCACCTGGGAGTGCCCCTGCCACGGCTCTCGCTTCGCCGCTGACGGCACCCTGCTGGACGGCCCCGCCAACCGGCCACTGGGGCCCATCACCATGGACGACCAGGCCAAGTGACGATCGGCCACGGGCCGCGGGAGGCACCATGTCTGGTTCCCGCGTCACGAGGGTCATGCGAAGCAGCGCCGGCGGTCGAGCCGGTACAGCGACGAGTGAGGAGAACGCCGTGACGACCGCGCGAGAGATCATGACCCGTGGAGCCGAGTGCGTACGCGACTACGAGTCCGTGCTGAATGCCGACCGACCGCGACATCGTGCGGTCACCATCGACACGACGAGATCCTGCGCCTGACGACCGACCACGAGCTTCGCCGCCTCCCGGCGATCAACGGCCGCACCTTCATCGCCGTCGTCGCCCAGGCCGACGTCGCTCGCGCACTACCCGATCCCCAGGTCGGCGACCTGCTCCAGGCCCTGTCCACGGACTGAGCTCTGGTCACCGGACGGTCTGAGGCCGGTTCGGCGGAGCCTCGAGTACCGCGATCGCGGAGGAGACGAGACTGCCGACGTAAAGGTGCCCTCCGTAGGACGCGACCCCGGTGGCCATCCGGAAACCGTCGATCCGGCCGCATAGATCGTGGCTGATCCGCCCGTCGCCGTCGACGCCGACGAGCCGCACCGTACGGCGGGGGCCGGGCAGCAGCCGGTCCGGCAGCGCCCAGATCGCCTTGCGGACGATGGGCGGGCACCGCAGCGCCAGGTCCAGGAGCCGATCGCGTGGGTTGGCCAGCGCGGCCCAGAGGGTCCCGTCCGGCCCCATGGCGAGGTTGTCCGGGCTGCCGGGCAGGTTCGGCACCCACATCTCCCGCTGTCCGGCGCGGTGGCCGGACAAGAAGAGCCGGGTGAGCCGGTACGCGCCGGTCTCCGCGACGACGGCGGCATCCGCGATCCGTACCACCCCGTTAGCGAACTGCAGGTCATCCAGCAGCACGTCCACTTGCCCGTCCGGGCTCAGGCGCAGAAGCCGTCCGGTGCCGGAGTGCTCCAGGATGTCGCCCTGCCAGTGTGCCAGGCCGAACCGGCGGCTCGACTGCGTGAAGTAGATCGTGCCGTCGGGGTCGGCGACGGCGTTGCTCGCGAACGGCACGGCGTGCAGCGTCCGAAGACCGCCGGTACGCAGGTCCAGGTGCAGCAGCCCCTGCTCCGCGTCACATACCAGCAGTTCGTCATCGCCCATCAGGTGCATACCGAGCGGGCGGCCACCGGTGTCGGCTACCACGCTGTTCCGCCCGCTGTCCGGATCGACGCGTAGGATCCGCCCGTCCGCCACACCGGTCAGCAGATCCCCCTGCCTGTCGACGACGACGTCCTCCGGGCCGTTCGCGGGTAGCCGGATCAGCCGCGATGGCGAGAACCGATCGCGCGGGCCGCTTCGCGGAGGCCGGGGCGCACGCCAGACAACCGGTTGTATCCGTGGTCTGCTCATGGGTGGGTCACCGTCCCGGACACCATGCCCGGCCCAGGCGGGCCCGCTGTCCTGGGGTCAGCCCGCGCCGGGAAGGCGTACGTGGAGACGGCCGTCGACGACAGTGGTCTCGAACGCCGGTTGGGGAGCGGCTGCCGGCCCCCGTATGACGACGCCGTCCCGGAGCCGGAAGCCGCTTCCATGCCACGGGCATGTGACACAGTCGTCCTCGATCGCCCCGTCGGACAGCGGTCCAGACAGGTGACTGCACCGGTCGGCCAGCACCCACACGCTCTCCTCCTCACGTACGACCAGCAGCGGGACCTCGCCCAGCAGCCGGCGCACCGGGCGTCCCTCCGGGAGTTCGTCGATCGCGACCAGCTCATGCCAGTCGGGCTCGACCAGGTGCGGTACCGACTCGGCGTGGTTCGCGCCACCGGGCTGCCGAAAAGAGATGTGGCCGCCGAGCAGCCCGCCGATCCCCACCGCGGCCAGACCGGCGTAACGTAGTGTGCGGCTCAGGCTCCTCGCATGTGCGGCCAGCGACGCACTGTAGAGGCCGACCGCGCTCAGGTTGGCCAGCGCGTGCACCAGGCCGACCCGCATCTGCTGTTCATGCTGTTCGGACCAATCGGCCGTACCGGCCAGCACTGCGGGCGCCGAGGCGATCAGTCCGAACCCCACCAGCCGCCGGGCGCCACGCCCGTCGCCGGGCCACAGGTCGAGAATGCCCGCCGACGCCCACGACCCGATCACCGCCTGCACCAGCATCGGATGGACCGGATGCCCCAGCCACACCCCATGCAGAACGTCACGGACCCGCCCTGGCCGCAATCGTCGCGCCGCCTTCTGCACCGGCTTGACCGCCCGGTCCAGCCTGGCCGCGTCCTCGAGTCTGCTCACCATCTTCACAGTCGTCCGCCTTTCCGTCAGTTCAACGCACCGAAGCCTTGGTGATCCGCTGGAGGCGTACGGCCGAACCCCGGTCAGGGGTCGGCCTCATCCAGACGCTTGCCCGTCGAGGGCGTCGTGAACCCGTCCGGGCGGCTCAACAGGCTTCTGACCTGGGACTAAGGCTGATTTGGGGCCGGGGACCGCGAGTGCCGTTCCGGCACCGATGAACGCGAGAGCACAGAGCGACGCCAATCGCGGCGAGCAGTGCCGCCACGACCTACCCGCCCATCCCACCGCCGACGAGGCTGTTTCGCCCCGCGCCGGCGCGTGAGCCGACCGCTGACGGGCCCCATCAGGACCAGACCGGCGGCCGCCGGAAGCAGGAAGAGCCCCGCCTCGGCCGCGTCGGCGCCGAATCCGTACGCCGCGTGCTTCACCCCATCCGGTCCTTCGACCAGATGCGGCACAACGAAGTATGTGGAGAACGCTACGAAACCCGCAACGGCCGTCGCGGTGTTCGCCGGCAGGAGCGGTCGCCGTGTCAATAGCGCCGGATTCAACAACGGCTCGTCCACCCGCGGCTCGCGCCAGACCCAGACGGCCAGCTCGGTGATCCCGATGATCGCCGAGCCGAGCATGGCAGGCGATGACCATCCCGAAGAAGGCACGATGGTCATCGCAACGAGTACGCCGACCAGTCCCACCGACGGCAGAAGGGCTCCGGGCAGGTCGGTCCTCGCCCGCGTGCGTACCTTCGACTCCGGGACGAGCATCCGCACGACCGCCAGCCCGCCCGAGACCATCAATACGCCGAGCCAGAAGATCCAGCGCCAGCCGACGGCGTCGGCTGGCGCCCCGGACGGACCCGGCGGCGGCACCGACGCCGAAGGCACCGGTGAGCCCGGCGATTCCGGCGAGAGGGGAGCACCACGCCGCCGGTTCCCTGCAGATGAGCGCCTGGATCGAGGGCGTGAGCGCCGCGCCCACCGCACCGATCAGGTAAACGGCCAACGCGATGATGAGCAGGCGTCGGTGCCCGTACCGGTCCCCGAGCTTGCCGAACAGCGGGGACGCGGTCGAGGCGGCGATCAGATAGCCGGAGACGAGCCAGGCCGAGAGGGTCTCGGATGTCTTCAACGCCTGCTCGATCGTCGGCGCGGCCGGCAGGACCGCGGTCTGCCGGAATCCGAAGGCCGCGTCCACGATCGCCGGCCCGCCCAGAATCCGCAGGGACGGTCCGGAGGCCGAGCCGGTCACGGCTTCAGGACGACCTTGGTCCAGCCGTCGTCGCGGGCGTCGAAGTGCGCGTACGCCTGGGGCGCGTCGGTCAGCGGCAGCTCGTGGCTGACGAGGAACGACGGCGTCGCCCGGCCGGCGGCGATCAGGTCCCGCAGCTGACGGTTGTAGGCCTTGACGTTGGCCTGGCCGCTCCCCATCCGCAGGCCCTTCTGGAAGAAGGCGCCGAGGTCGAAGGCGACCCGGCCCTGTTGCGCCATCGTGTCCGGGCCACCCGGGTCCTGGGGCACGAACACGCCGACGACCCCGATCGCCCCGGTCGCCCGCACGGCCTTGACCAGGTCGTTCATCGTCATGTTCGGGTGTTCGTCACCGGTGGGGTCATGAGCCTGCCAGCCGACGCACTCACACCCCTTGTCGGCGCCTTCGCCACCGGTCAGGTCCAGGACCTGCTCCACGGCAGAGCCCTGGGAGTCGTCGATCGGGATGGCTCCGATCTTTTCGCCCAGGGCCAGCCGGTCGGGCCGCCGGTCAACGAGTATCACCTTGCTCGCCCCGCGCAGAGTCGCCGAGTAGGCCGCCATGAGCCCGACCGGACCCGCGCCGTAGACCACCACCGACTCGCCCGGCTGGACGTCGGCGAGCACCGTGGCGTGATAGCCGGTCGGCCAGATATCGGACAGCATCACATAGTCGTTCTCCTTCTCGGCGACGTCCGGCGGCAGCCGCAGACAGTTGAAGTCGCCATAGGGGACCCGTAGGTACTCGGCCTGTCCCCCGTTGTACGGGCCCATCGACGCATAGCCATAGGCCGCTCCGGCGAATCCGGGATTCATGCTCAGGCAGAACCCGGTGAACCCACGCTCGCAGTTCTTGCAGAACCCACAGCCGATGTTGAACGGCAGGCACACCCGATCGCCCACCTTCACTCGGTCGACCGCCGCTCCGACCTCGACAACCTCGCCGAGGTTCTCGTGCCCGAGGACCTTGCCCCGCTCCACGTCGGTGCGGCCCTCGTACATGTGCAGGTCCGATCCGCAGATGTTCGTGCTCGTGACCTTGACCAGCACGTCGGTCGGCCGTTCGATCCGGGGATCGGGAACCTCCTCCACGTTCACCTGCCGCGGGCCGTGGTAGACGAGAGCCTTCACGTCATCCTCCTTCGATCGGCTAGGGCCCGCGCTACCCGACGGCGGTACGCCAAACATCCGCTCCCGGGGACGAACGGGGATCAGGGCTCGAGGGTGGCGAGCAGGTGGCCGAAGCCATGCGGGGCGCGGTAGCGCAGGCGCGCCGAGGTGGTGACGTTCACTTCGGTGGTGCGCAGGACACGGCGGCCGGCCTGCTCCATCGCCTCGACCAGCGCGTGGTCCTCTCCGGTCCGCAGGGCGGGGAAGCCGCCGGCGGCGAGGTAGGCCTCCGCGGTGAATCCGAGGTTGGCGCCGTGAACGGGAGTGTCGCGGGCGTAGCGGCGGGCGAAGGCGGCCGGTCGCCACGGCGGATGGCCGGTCCAGTCGGCGACCGAGACGGTGCCGGCCACCGCGTCCCAGCGCCGGGCGGCGAGTCGTAGCTGTGCGGTGAGCCAGCCGGTGGGCACGAGCGTGTCGGCGTCCGTGGTCGCCACCCACGACACGCCCCGCCCGATCAGCTCGCGGACGCCCGCGGCGCGTGCGGCGCCGACGTTGCGCTCCGCGACCTCGACCACGATCGCGCCGCCTCGCCGGGCGACCTCGGCGGTCCGGTCCGCGCACGCGTCGGCCACCACGACCACGGTCGCGTCGCCGAGCGCGGCCAGGCAGGCCGAAAGCCGTTCCTGCTCGTTGTGCGCCGGTACGACGACACCCGCGATCACGTGAGGCCTTCCGCGGTCGCCACGGAGACGGCCACGCCGTTGACATAGACCTCGGCGGTGAAGTCGGCCTCGATATGACGCGCGAGCCGGGACAGGCGGGTGCGGGCGAGAGCGGCGTGCACGTCGTCGCCGGTACGCGGGTAGTCGGCCACCGGATGACGCCAGTGCACGGCGAGCAGAGTGCCACCCGGCCGGAGCGAGCCGGTGCCGAGTTCGAGCGCCTGAGCCAGGTCCGCGTCGCCCAGGTAGTACAGGATCTCGGAGAACACGATGAGGTCGAAGGTTCCGGCCGGCCACTGTGCCGGGATCATTCGCTGTTCGATGGTCGCTTCCGGCGCCCGCAGGCGCGCGCGGCGTACGGCCTCGGCGGAGGTGTCGCAGGCGAGGAGCCGGTCACAGCGGGCGGCGAGCAGGGCGGTGAAGATCCCGATCGAACAGCCGGGTTCGAACGCGTCCCGGTAGTGCTCTCGCGGGAGCATCGCCAGGCTCAGCGCGTACTTCCTGCGCTCGTACCAGCGCGACGCGAACCCCCAGGGGTCCGGCGAGTCCGCGTACAGGTCATCGAAGTATCCGGGCCCGAGCGTGTTCAACGGACCAGCACCTCCGCGGGGCGGGTGAAATGCTCCAGGACGCCAGGGGGCAGGATCGGGTCTGGTCCCTCCGTCTGGCTGGTGAAACAGTCGATGGCGGAACGCTTGCGGTGGAGAATCGGCGGCGGCAGGGGCACCCGCGCCGCCCGCTCCCACGGGACCCCGGGGTCGGCGGGCCGCGCCCAGTGCCAGGTCCAGATCGGAAATCGCAGGACCGGGATGTCGCAGGTGAGGGCCGCGCGTCCGGCCGCCTCGTGGTCGGGGTGCACGTCGTTCTCCCACGGTGCCAGGCACACCTCGAACCCCGCCAGCAGGTCCGGGAGCCGCGCCGCGAGCTCGTCATCGCGGACACCGCTGTCCGGCAGGCGCAGCCGTAGGACCTCACAGTCCCCGATGTGCTTCAGCGCGCAGGTCGTCTCGGCGATCCGTCGTGCCGCGATGTCCCGGCCCGGGTGGGAGGCCTCACCGTCGGTGACCGCGATCAGCCGTAGGCGGACTCCCCGGTCGGCGAGCATCGCCATCAGGCCCCCGGCGCCGAGTACCTCGTCATCGGGGTGCGCGGCGACGATCGCCGCGCTGCGCCAGCCCGAGACATCCAGAGTGGGCAGGTCCCGTAGTCCCGGCCAGGCCCGCCACTGGGGCTCCGCGGTGCCAGGCGCCTCGATCGGGTTCACCAGGTCGCTCCGGTGACCATCTCGCCGAGCCGGGCCAGGTCACGCTCGGCGTGATGCTGACGCAGATATACGGTCAGGTCGGCCACCCGGCGTCCATGCTGTTCGTCGTGACTGAGCGGCCCGGCGCCCAGCGCCCGGCCGGCCCGGTCCAGCACCTCGGCGGCGGTCTCGGCTACGAGGGCCCGCACCCGCAGGGCCCGGCCGGCGGCCTGCCGTTCACGGTCGAGCGGATCGGCGTCGATCTCTTCGGCCGCCCGTTCCAGCGCGGTACGCGCGCCCGTCAGTGCGACCTCGACCGCGCCCAGATGAGCGAGCGCGTGCGGGTCACGCGCACCGACCAGCGGGCGGGCGACGGCACGCGCCCCGCCGTACCAGACGGCGGCGACCCCGATCCCACCGTGGTGGAAGCCCGGCCGGCCGGTGTACCCGCCGGGCGGCCCGACCGGCGTCGCGGGGGCGTCGGCGAACCGGACGTCCAGGCTGTCGCTCGCCGCCATCCCGGTCGCCGGCCAGCTCCCCGTCACCGGGGTGCCAGGAGCGACCGCCAGCAGCCGGTCACCGGCCGTGACCAGCGCATGGGTGCAGATCCGCGCACCGGAACAGTACGGTTTAACGCCTCGGACACGGCCTCCGGAGAATTCAAGGCTCGCGGGCTTGGCGGCCCATACCGCCCACCGGCTCCCGGGTTCCGGCCGGGGACCGGCCAGCTCCGCCAGAATCGCCAGCGCGTCGAAATGGCCTTCGCTCAATCGCGCCAGCGACAGGTCCTCCTCCGCGAGCCGTGCGAAGAAGGCCCATCGGTTCCAGGTCGCGCCGCTGCCCGGTTCCGGAACCGTCGTACCGGCCACCTCGATGAAGCGCTGCTCGACATGCCTCCGCCAGCTGCTCATGCCGCCCCACTACCCCCGGTTACAGGCTTCTAGCGGGCCAAACCGACAAAACCGGATGCGCCCGCGGCCTCGAATCCGGGTTCACCGGCGGCTCGAGTGGGTCTCGGGCCGTCGCAGGGTCTCGGTGGCGGGTTCGGCCGGCTCGGGGGCCGTGCCCAGCGTCGGCCGAGCTCGCAGGCAGCGCCACAGCTCCTCGCCATAGGGGATGGCACCGAACATCAGCATGGCGCCGATGAGCCCGGCCTTGGTCCGGCCGGACAACGGGTCGCGGCGCTTGCGCCGGAGCGCGAACCGCGAGCCCTTCCGCCCCTTGGTGACCAGGGCACAGGCCTGATCCCAGTGCAGCACCGTCAAGAACCCCGTCGCCATCAGCGGGACGATCTCGAGCAGGCTGTGAATGTGCTGCTCGACCGGGGTCACCCGGCGCCGCGGCTCGGCGTAGGCCTGGTCCCAGTACGCCGTCGCCTCGTGCACACCGAGAGCGGCGAAGGACGTCAGCAGGACCCCGGCGTTCACCTCACAGAACAGCCCGAGCATGATCGGAACACCGGCCTCACCCATCATCAGCAGGTGGATCGCCGACTCCCGCGCTCCCGCGGTGTCCTCGATGCGGGTCTGCCGGTGCCGGTACCAGTCGGCCAGGCCGGCGCCCAGCCACAGCGGCAGCACACCGCCGATCAGTGCCCGGCGCGTGGCGGCCTCGACACCGAGCGAACGACGGACGTCCATGGGCAGCATCTCACGCACGTTCTTCACAGGGTTCCCCTCTACCCGGCCGGCGCCAGGGCAACCGATGGATACCTGCTCTGTGGGGCCCCTCGCCTCCGGGAGGTTCGGCGCCGGTCACGCGGGAACCGGGCCGAGACGCCGTCCGGGGTGGCGGTGGGCGGCCACGGCGGTGATGAACGCCTCGGCGAAGTCGCCGCCGGCCGTCCCGCCGGTCACCACGCCCTGGTCGGTCACGGTCTCATGGCCGCTTTTCCGTACGGAGGTGACCCTGGCGATCTCCAGCAGCGAGGCGCCGTCGCCCAGTGCGCCGATCGCCTTGCCGTGTTTGAAGGCCTCGCTGACGAAGTGGACCGCGTCGCCGTCGCCCGCCAGAGTCTGGACGGATCGGTCGCCACCGGAGATCAGCACCGCGTCGTACAGGACGGAGGCGACAGTGGTCAGGGACCGGGTGACCGGGAGGTCGTCTCCAGAGGTCGCCGTGAGTGTTCCGTCGGCGGCGGCCAGGACCTCACAGGTCGCTCCGGCCTCGGTCAGGGCATCCGTGATCGCGCGTACGTGGTCGCCGTCCACACCGTCGGCGGCCAGTATCGCGATCTTGCGGGTCGCGACCGTGTCGGTGGGGCTGTTGTCCTGGCTGAGCGCCGGAGAACGCCGGTCGCTGACCGGGCCCGTGGGCTTGGGCGGCGCGGCGCCGATGCCCTCGGCGACTCTCGTGGCCAGTTCATGGTGGACGTGGGACAGGTTCCGTACGACGCCCTCTCGGACGTGCGTCGACTCGACCTTGCCGAGTTCGACCGGAACGCCGCGACGATGTGCTCCTTCTCCCAGTCCGCCATGCTGTTCCAGAACAGCGTGGCCTGGGAGTAGTGATCGGCGAAGCTCTCGCTGCGCTTGCGGATCTTGTTTCCGTCGACGCGTTCCTGGTAGTGCGTGTAGCCGTCGCCCGCGATGGCCGGGCATCCGCCGCCGAGGGAGTTGGGGTGGTAGGCGGCCTGTCCGCGGTACACCGTCGTCTGGTGATAGCCGTCGCGGTGGTGGTTGCTCACCTGGTTCAGCGGCCGGTTGACCGGTAGCTGGGTGAAGTTGGGCCCGCCGAGGCGGATCAGTTGGGTGTCGAGATAGGAGAACAGCCGGGCCTGCAGCAGCGGGTCGTTGGTGAAGTCGATGCCGGGCACGACGTTCGCGGTGTGGAAGGCGACCTGCTCGGTCTCGGCGAAGAAGTTGTCCGGGTTGCGGTCCAGCACCAGCCGGCCGACCGGCCGTACCGGCACCTGCTCCTCCGGGATGATCTTGGTCGGGTCGAGCAGGTCGAAATCGAAGGAGTGCTCGTCCGCCTCGGGGACGAGTTGCACGCCGAGTTCCCATTCGGGAAGGTCACCGCCCGCGATGGCCTCCCACAGGTCGCGGCGGTTGAAGTCCGGGTCCGCTCCGGCGAGCTTCTGCGTCTCGTCCCAGACCAGCGAGTGCGTGCCGAGCTTGGGCTTCCAGTGGAACTTCACGAACGTGCCCACGCCGTCCTCGTTCACGAGGCGGAACGTGTGCACGCCGAATCCCTGCATCATGCGGTAGCTGCGCGGCAGCGCCCGGTCCGACATCAGCCACATCATCATGTGCGTCGTCTCGGGCTGGAGCCGCACGAAGTCCCACAGGGTGTCGTGGGCCGAGGACGCCTGCGGGATCTCGTTGTGCGGCTCGGGCTTCACCGCGTGCACGAAGTCGGGGAACTTGATCCCGTCCTGGATGAAGAAGATCGGCATGTTGTTCCCGACCAGGTCGAAGTTGCCCTGCCGCGTGTAGAACTTGGTCGCGAAGCCCCGTACGTCCCGTACGGTGTCGGCCGACCCGCGCGAGCCCGCGACCGTCGAGAACCGGACGAAGACCGGGGTTCGCATTCCCGGTGTGGTCAGGAACTCCGCCGCCGTCACCCCGGCCAGGGCATCTCCGTACGGCTCGAAGTAGCCGTACGCACCGGCGCCACGGGCGTGCACGACGCGTTCGGGGATCCGCTCGTGGTCGAAGTGCGTGAGCTTCTCGCGGAAGTGGAAATCCTCCATCAGCGTCGGGCCACGCTCGCCGGCACGCAGCGAGTTGTCGGAGTCGCCGACGGCGACCCCCTGATCGGTGGTCAACACGCTCTCCTGAGAGTCGGACCGGGCGATATCGAGCTGCCGGTCCTTGTCCGAACGGTCGTCCTGGGCCGCCATGGCATCCTCCTCGGTCACGGAGACGTCGCCGCGTACACCACGCCCTTGCGGCCCTGCGGCCCTACCCGAGCGCCGAGGCGTAAACAGCCCGGTACCGCGCGGGAGCGCCCAGATCAGCCTGTGGTCCCCTGGAGACGTTCGGGCAATGGGCCGAGGCCGTGGCGATGCCGTCCCAGTCCCGCCCACTGGTCGATCTCGGCCAGGCGCTTGATGATCGAGGACATCGTGAACCGGCCCGGGGCAAGCTTCGGGTCCTCGATCTCCCCCCGGTGCAGCGGCGTCGCCACGTGAGCCCAGGACGTGCCCGCACGCTGAACGGCACCACGACCGTCTGCTCGTACGCGTTGCGCATGACGTCCAGGAACAGGCGGTCCCCGCGCTTGTCCTTGCGCTGCTCCCGGACACGCTTCACCCAGTCGGGTGGGTAGTCGGAGACGTTCTTCTGGGAAACCCGCTCGCCGTCGATCCCGTCAGGGTGGGCGGGCGTGAAAGCCACCTCCCCGACCAGCCGCGGCTCGACCCAGTGCACACCTTTGCCTGACGGTTCGCCGCGGTGGAACGGAGACCGCTACACGCTCAAGGCCCCGGTGCGGCGAGCCCAGGTCAGAGCTTCGAGTCAACTGACTCCGGGAACCTCTCCGGTTTCGACCAGTTGGCGGGCCAGCTCACGGAGTTTGGTGTTCTGGTTCTGCGATGCCTTGGTCAACATCGCCAAGGCTTCGCCTTTGCCGATCCTGTAGCGTTCCATCAAGATCCCGACCGCTTCGCCGACCTGCTGATGGCTGGTCACCGCCGTTCGCAGGTTCTCCTCCGCTTGGGCCGTCGCGAATGCGACCGCTATGTGCGAGGCCAGCAAAGCCCCCAGCCGTTCGGACTCGACAGTCAACTCTCCTCGACGCAGGGAGTAGACGTTCAGTACTCCCAGCATCTCGCCCGGAACCAGCAGCGGAAGCGCCATGACACCGGCGATGCCCAGCCGGACGACACCCTCGGTGAAGCGCCTCCATCGCCGTGGCGCGACATCGAGGTCGGCCACACGACACGCCTGCACGGTGCCGTCGATTGCCTCAAAGCTGGGACCCCCACCGCACTCCTGCTGGAGCCGGTCGCCGGCGCAGGCGATGGGATCACTCGCGGAAAGCGCACGGACACCGCGCTTGTCGACGGCGATGATTCCCGCCGCGTCGCAGCCGCCAACCAGGTCCACCGCGTACGAGGTCGCACGCTCCAGAGTCTGTCTCAGTGACTCTTGTTGTTGGAGGTCATGCGCCGCGCGTGCCAGCGCTACCGCCCAGTCCTGCGGTTCCAGCGTCTTCGCCACGCCCCACCTCGTGAAGTTGTCATCGGGCAGGTCAGATCATCCGCGGCTCATCGATGGTCCGAACAACTACGGAGGCTGCTGCCGCTTCGATTAAACGTCTGGATGTCTGCTGGTGGTCGTTGAAGGCGGCGCCGATGGCGTGTTCAACGCTGGGACGCACGGCCAGCACGGCATCGAGGTCCGCAAACCGGATGACTCTGGCCGGGCCCGGCTGCGGTGCGGCCAGATGCAGACGCCCGCCGCCTTGACGCATACGGTGATGGGTTCGCATCAACGCGCCAACGCCGCTGCAGTCGATGAAGGACGTCCCGGCCAGATCCAGGACGAACTCATCTCCCCGCCGGCGCAGTTGCTGGAGACGCTCCTCAAGCAGACCGGCGGTCAGCAGATCTAGCTCGCCACGCACTGCGATCACGGACACGCCGGGAAGCCGCCGGTGCCTCAGCGTTAGATCCACGGGGCCGCCCCTCCTGATCGCCTGACGGAAGGCTCGCGACTGAGCAGGCCGACCAGCCTTAAGTGAAGTTTAATTCATGAAACCCTCACCGTCAGGTCGCCGTAAGCGGGCACGGAGAGATAACGCCCGGTCTGCGGACCGTGACCTCCCGGCTCTCCCAGGGATCACGTACCAAGGTCGGTCGACGTGTCCTGATCACCGCCACGGTAGAGGCTGTCATGACTGGTGAAGACGGTGAGCAGACCTTCGATGCGGTAGTCGGCGTCCGCCGAATGACGGAAGGGCCGGCTGGGGTCGATGCTGTAGTGGTTGCGGCGTCCGACACGCGTCCTGGTGATATAGCCCGCCTCCTGCAGGTCGTTGACGATGGTCTGGGCGGAGCGTTCGGTGACGTCGATCCGGTCCGCGATGTCCCGTAGTCGGCTGTGCGGGTTATGGGCGATCGCGATCAGAGCACGGGCATGACTCGTCAAGAACGTCCAGGACCTCGCCCCGGACGTGTCCTGCTGACTCAACAATCCTCCTGAGAAACACGACGGCCACACGATCAATGAAGTTTATTTCATGAATAGTGTGCCGCACTATTGCGGCGTGCTTCACTCACGGTCGGCAGCGAGGCAGGTCACCGCACCATGTCGAGTCGACGGATGACATGAGGGTCCGCCCAGGACTCTGGCAACTGATCGCCGCCCACACAGGTCAGAGCCTGGCGCCGCCGCCCGGCTGTCCTGGCGATGCTCACCACCATGTCCGCCGAGAGTCCGCGACGCTTGTGCGCGCTCGGAGTGCGGAGGAGGCGACGGCCATGGACTGAGCGCTGGAGGCGCTCGGCACCGTCCTGGCGATCAGTGGAGACGATATCTCCACCCCATCCCCGAAAGACCCTTCTCGCGACCACGCTTTGCCGACAATTGCCCGGAAGATCATTGTTCGATGAAGAGAGCCCACCGCAAGTCGTGTGTCCCCCCGGCCGACACCATCGCAATGGGATACTCCCCTGTCTGACCCTGACCGAATCAAGCGTCTCGCCTAGCCCATCCGGTGGCACGAGCACAGTGTGTGGTTGTTCAGGCCTCCCGGTGTGTACCGGCCCCAGGCAGACACCTGGCTCCTCGCCGATGCCTTGCGCACGGCGTCGAGTGTGCGCGTTGGTGCCAGGGTTTTGGACGCGGGTACGGGAACCGGCGTGCTGGCTCTTCCGGCCGCGCGAGCCAGCGCCGAAGTACTGGCGGTGGACATCAGCCGACGAGCCGTCCTCGCCGCGCGGGTCAATGCACGGTTGCGCCGGTTGCCGATCCGGGTCCAGCGGGGCGACTTGTTCGAGTTGGTCCGCGGTCAGGTCTTCGACGTCGTCGTCGCAAATCTTCCCTACGTCAGCTCGGACTGTGGCTACCGACGTCGGAACCGCACCTGGGACGGCGGGCCCGACGGCCGCGCCTTCCTGGACCGGCTGTGTACGGCGGCGCCTCGAATACTCGCGTGCGGAGGCAGGCTTCTGGTCGTCCAGTCGGCATTGGCCGGTGTGTTGGAAACGATCGAACAGCTTCGATCGGCGGGCCTGAAGACCACCGAGGTCGGACGGGCCCGTGAGAAATTTGGACGCCTGATGCGCGGTAGGGCAGAGCGGCTGGAGGCGACCGGAGCGATCGGGCCGGGGCAGCGTTACGAGGAACTCGTGGTGATCCGCGCCGAATCCACCAACTAGGTTCAGCGCCGATCTCAATCGTGTTCCACCCGCTTTCACCGGGAAACGATCGGACTCGCCGGCCAGGTAGGCCGGTACGCCGTGGTTGGACAACTCATGGCCGTGTCGCCGAGGAGCCGGTCACGGCTCGCGGTAGACCCGGATGCTCTTCACTTCCGGGTCGGTGGCGTCGGGGATCACCATGCCGGTCTCGACGCCGGTACGCAGATAGTCCACGACGGCGTCGTTCAGGCGCTCGCCCGGCAGGGCGACCGGGATGCCCGGCGGGTACGGCGTCAGCATCTCGGCCACCACGCGGCCGGCCGCCCGCTCGATCGGCACCTGCTCCGTACGGCCGAAGAAGGCGTCGCGCGGCAGATGTACGAGGTCGAGTCGAACCTCCTCCGGTGTGGGCACCCGGATCTCGCCCGCACGATCCAGTTCACCGTCCTCCCGCCCCGCCTCCTGGGCGAGGTGGTGCAGCGCCGCGAGGAATGGCCGGACCGACTCCTCGTCGTCGGCGTAGGTGAGTTGTGCGCTGATCCGGCGGTGATCGGAGACGTGCAGGTTGACGCGATGATGTTCGCGAAGCCAGTCGGCCGCGCTGTAACCGGTCACGCCGAGCGCGCTGATGTCGATGATGAGCTGCAGCGGGTCCATCTCGGCGGCACGATTCGGACCGAGGAAGTCGGCCTCCCCGTGGACGCGCATCCCCTCGATGCCGGCGATCTCCGCGCGTACGGACCGGGCCACGTCCAGTGCGGCCTGCAGCAGGTCACGGCCCTCCTCAACCATCTGACGCCGCCAGCCGTCCAGGGCCGCGTACACGAGCACGGACGGACTCGTCGTGCCGAGCAGGTCCTCGCGCGCGCTGAGCACCGCCGGGTCGACTCGGCCGCCCTGGAGGTGGAAGACCGAGCTCTGCTCCAGGCCGCTGCCCATCTTGTGCACGCTGGTCACGCACACATCGGCGCCGGCGTCCATCGCCCACGTCGGCAGTTCCGGATGGAACGGCAGGTGCGCGCCCCATGCCTCGTCCACGATCAGCGGCAGGTCACGGTCATGGCAGACCTTGGTGATCGCGGACAGGTCACCGCTGGTGCCGTACGGGGTCGGGCTGGTCACCAGCGCACCGCGGGCGTCGGGGTGTTCGGCGAAGTGCCGCTCGTACGCCGTCGCGCTCGGGGGATGTGCCAGCCGCAGCTCCGGGTCCCACCGCGGCTCCACCCAGATCGGCCGGATACCGGCCAAGATCAAGCCCGCCACCACAGATTTGTGGGCATCCCGGCCCACCAGCAGCTTCTCGTGCGGTCCGGCCACCGACAGCATCGCGCTCTTGACCGACAGCGAGCTGCCACAGGTCGAGAAGAACGTGTGCTCGGCTCCCACCGCGTCCGCCATCAGCTCCTGGGCTCGCTCCAGAACCCGGGCCGAGGACATCCGGTCGTCCAGCCCGGCGGTCGCCAGGACGTCGGCCCGGAAGACATCGTCACCGAGCACCGCGCGCACCCGAGGATCGGCCCCCCGGCCCTGCTTGTGACCGGGCGGGGTGAACGGCAGATACCGCCGCCGATGGTAGGCGGCGAGCGCGTCGAGTACGGGAGCCTCCGAATGGTCCATAGCTCAGCCGCTTCCCGGCCACCAGCAAGAAAAACCTGTCCAGCGCCAGGCACGCGCGGCCCGGAAACACTGAGAACACCTGACCGGCATACCAGCGGAAGTCTCACCGCCCCTGTCGCCGATTCAACTTGCGACCGTCCCTCTCCGGGCTTCTGCTCGGCAGGTGATCATGGCGGCCTCATCGTTTCGCCCAGATCGCGAGCCAGACCCTCCATGCTGCCGCCGAGGCTGACAAGCAACCTTCGGCGCCCGCCATCCGACAGCACCGCGGCGGTAGTGGAGCATAGGATGTCGGGCGCCTCGCCGGTCTGGATGATCCGGTAGGCAAGCTCGCGGAGTTTGATGTTGTGGTCCTGCGACGCTCTCCTCAAGATCGCTAAGGCCGTGGTCTCCCCGAGATCCGTTGGCGTTCGATCAAGACTTCGACGGCTTCGTCTCCGGCGTTGACGCCTTGCGGCTCGATCAGCGTTTCCGCGAATTCCTTTTTTCTTTATGCAACATGTATATCTATATGCCCTGCATGAGACGAACAACCAGATCACCAGAGCAGGGCGACGAGGAACAACCCGGAAGCATCGGCCGTGCCGGGAAGGTGCACCCGTAGCAGCCCCCGTAAGTGGCAGTCTCGAATGCCTGCCCGGGCACGGTCGCCCATCCCGGGTACGACGCCCGCTTCCCCGAAGGTCAGGGCCAGACAGTGGCCTGCTCGTCGAAGTCGGAAGTGTGCGGCGGTATCACGCAGAACACCAGGCCACCGGGATCGACCATCTGCCAGAAGCGACCGTTCTCCTGGCTCTCCAGCCGCCTGGCACCCAGCGCTTCCAGCCGCTGGACCTCGGCCTCGACGTCATCGGTATCGATGTCGAGATGCACACGCGGATCTGTTCCCTCACCGACGCGCTGTACCTCCACGACTACGTCGCCCCCGAACAGCCCCAACGAGCGGTAGGGATCTTCCCGCTCCGCTTCCGGAGCCAGCGACCGGCCGGTCGCCGCCAGCCAGAACCGCAGACTCGCCTCGAAGGAGGACCCTGGATGGTCGATGAAAATGCCGCCGATTCGACTCTTGTGCATACCCACAGCAGCTACCCCTCCGCACCGCACCCATGCGTGCGCCCTCGCTCCGCCAGGACGGCAGCCGACGGTCGACGCGCACCTCGACGAGCGTACGGCCATCGAACGAGAAACCCGTCGAATTGCTGCACCGGTGACCTCCTGGTGGATGAACGAGCATGTTGAATGACGCACTAGAGTTTCTCGGTCTCGGCACCGCTTTGAATAATCGCTCGTACGAGTTGGTCATGCCAGAAACACGGAAGGAACAGCGTGAGCTTGCCGAGGTGATGCGCCGACTATCAGAAAACATCGCATAGCTGACCGCTTCCATGTCACCGACTCCTACTGAATGGGCCGAAGAGAAGAATGATCCGTACGCCTCGCTCACTTGGTATAGCTCAACCCTCGATTCCGGTCGCGGAGTGAGACTCGCCGACCGGTTTTGACTCCGGTGATCCGCGTTGGCGCAGGTAGATCGAGAAAACGGCCATGGCGGCGACGGCGAGGAACTCCGACTGCCAATTCTGCAGGCTGCGATTCCAAAAATCCGCAGAGGTGACGTAGCCGGTCCACGAGACCGGATCCGACAAGTCGGCGAGCTGATCGGCGTTGTAGGCGGACAGCCCAGCGATCGACTGGGCCAGCCACGACAGAAGGAACAGTGCGCCCATGATCAGGCCGAGCGAGCGAGAAAAGAGTGCGGTGCGCCAGCCGCGGGCGGCGGCCCAGGCCGGTGAGTCCTCCGCCGCGTGCGCGTCGACCTTCTGCCGCTCGTCGGACTCCACCCCGGCCTCGCGAGGGTTCTTCGATTCCGGCGAGCCACGCTGCACCAGCCACACCGTAACGAATATGTAGAGGAAGAACTGCAGGAATTCCGACTGCCAGTTCTCCGCAACGTCCACGGCGAACTGCGATGAGGTCAGATAGTGCGCGAGCGATACCTGCGCGCCGCCGGAGGTCAGTTGCCTGTCGTTGAAGACGTAGACGCCCGAGACCGCCTGACCGGCCAGGGCCAACACCAGGATCAGCAGGAAGAAGAGTGTCAGCCCGTTGGACCGCAGAAAGCGTCGCATGCCCCTCACCGGCCCAGTAGCCCGATGACGATCACATAGGCCAGCCCGCCGACGATGATCGCCATGGTGAGCCCGAACATCAGGCGCATCAGGCCTCCACGTCACAGTCGTAGGGACCCTCGGCCTGCCGCCGGCAGCCAGCCGCAGCGACCTTCCAGCCTTCGCGAAGGCGTGTCAGGAAGACGGTGTCCCGGCTCAATAGGACCTGCGCCCGCTCGCCCCAGACCCGTACCGTCCGGATGGTCCCGCCGGACAGCTTGAGCTTGCCGATCTCGTCTGCACAACTCGAGTCACTCGTCGCCAGGGACCGTGCCGCCTGCGGTGCCAGATCGGCGCACGCCTTGGTGTCGCGATGCGCCGTTACGGCGGTGAAGAACGCCGTCACCGCACGCCGTACGTCTCCCGCTTCTGGGGAACCGGCGCACCCGGCGGTGGCTCCGAAAGCAACAGCGACGCCGAGCACGACCGCGCCCGGTGAACTCCATACGGACATGCCGCTGTTGCTACCCCCAAGGCACAGAACTAACGATGAGCGGCCATCGGGTCAATCCCATACGGTCGATCAGGCCTCGGTCGCCGGCTCCCAAATCCCTCTCCGTAGTCCGATGGTCGAGCATGCGGACGATCGAGCGGTGCCGCTACCCGGGGTGGATCTCGCCGCCGGCCGGAACGAGGTTTTGACCGGTGTAGTACGAGGAGAGCCGGTTACTGGCGAAGAAGATGTAAGAGGGGGCAATCTCGTCGGGCTCTGCGGCTCGGCCCATGGGCGACTGCTCGCCGAAGCCCTCGACCCGTTCGGCGTCGAATGTGGCCGGGATGAGAGGCGTCCACACCGGGCCGGGTGCCACGCAGTTGACCCGGATCCCCCGATCGACCAGGATCTGCGCCATCGACTGGGCGAAATTCATCGCCGCGGCCTTGCTCGCCGCATAGTCGATGAGCGTCTTGTTTCCTCGCAATCCGTTGATCGAACCGGTGACGACGATCGAGCCGCCGTCCGGCATGTGGTCGAGGGTCTCCTGCACCGTCCAGAACAAGCTGTGGACGTTGACATGGAAGGTTCGTTCCAGCTGTTCGGTGGTGATCTCTCGTACGTCCTTGACGGGCTGCTGCGTGCCATGGTGTAGAACGAGCACGTCGATACGGCCGAACTCCTCGGCCGCGCGGCGGACCACCTCGCGTGAGTGAGCCTCCTCGTACATGTCGCCGCCCAGTGTCAGGCAGCGCCGCCCTTCCCGCTCGACCAGTTCCTTGGTGTGTCGCGCGTCGGTCTCCTCTTCGAGGTAGGAGATCGCCACGTCGGCGCCCTCCTTGGCGAAACCGACCGCGACCGCGCGGCCGATGCCCGAGTCTCCCCCGGTCACCAACGTTCGTTTACCCGTCAGCAGCCCCCGGCCGGAGTAGTCGCGCATCTCGTCACGCGGCCGCGGGCTCATCTTTCCGGTTTCACCGGGATACGGCTGGCTCTGCGCCTGTTTGTCGCTCATGGTCGACTCCCCATCAATGATCGCTTCGGTTCACAAGCTCGGCTCTGCGGGTCAGGGACTGAGCAGGACCTTGATGGCGCCGTCCTTCTTCTTCTGGAAGATCTCATAGCCGTACGGCGCCGCATCGAGCGGCAGGCGATGCGTGGCCAGATCTCCGACACCGAGCGGATCGGCGTCGTCGGTCACGAGCGGCATCAGATCATCGATCCAGCGTTTGACGTGTGCCTGGCCCATGCGCAGCTGAACGCCCTTGTCGAACATCTGCAGCATCGGCAGCGGGTCGGCGACACCGCCGTACACGCCGCTGATCGACAGCGTCCCACCCCGGCGCACGGTCTCGATCGCCTGGTAGAGCGCGGCGAGCCGATCCACTCCCACCTTCTTCATGAGGGCACCTGCGGCGGCGTCGGGAAGCAGGCTGGTGAGGCCCTGGGCGATCTGGGCACCTGGCGAGCCGTGCGCCTCCATCCCGACCGCGTCGATCACCGAGTCCGTGCCGCGCCCGTCGGTCAGGTCTCGTACGGCGGCGGGCACGTCTTCACACGCCTGCGCGTCGAGCACGTGGATGTCGTGCCGCCGGGCCATCGCCAGCCGTTCTGGTACGCCGTCCACCGCGATGACACGGTGGCCCCGATGGCGGGCGATGCGCGCGGACATCTGGCCGATCGGCCCCAGCCCGAACACGGTGACGCTGCCACCGTCGGGAATCGCCGCGTACTCGACCGCCTGCCATGCCGTGGGCAGCACGTCCGACAGGTAGACGAACCGCTCGTCCGGCGCCCCTTCCGGGACCTTGATCGGCCCGAACTGGGCCTGCGGAACCCGGAGGAACTCCGCCTGTCCACCGGGCACCTGCCCGTACAACCTGGTGTAGCCGAACAGGCTGGCGCCCATCCCCTGGTCGCGGACCTGGGTCGTCTCGCACTGCGCGTAGAGCTTCTGGTCGCACATGAAGCAGTGCCCGCACGAGATGTTGAACGGGATCACCACCCGGTCGCCCGGACTGATCTGGGTGACCTCGTTCCCCACCTCCTCGACCACGCCCATCGGTTCGTGCCCGAGGATGTCGCCATCCTCGATGAAGGGGCCGAGGATCTCGTAAAGATGTAGGTCAGAGCCACATATCGCGGTCGTCGTCACCTTGATGATCGCGTCCGTAGGTTGCTGGATCGTCGGGTCGGGCACCTCGTCCACGCGGACGTCGCGTCGGCCGTGCCAGGTCAGCGCCTTCATCGTCGCTCGTCTCCCTTCCGCCTCGGCCGCTCTACCCCCGGATCGCGTGATCCAACAGTCGACTCCTCGTGCCATCCCGATTCCGAGCCGCCGGGTCTTGCACGGTCGGATCGGCGGCGGCGACGGCGATCGGGCCGAATACGGGCCCGGGCCGGGGGTAGGGCCGTCAATGACGGCTGGCCCGGTCCCGGGCGGTCGCCGGGTCGACGTCTCATCGAGGAGGTAGCGATGCCACGGCAGCAGTGGAGCGCCAAGCGAGAGCGTCAGTACGAACACGTCAAGTCCTCGGCCAAGGACCGCGGGGAAAGCGAGGACCGTGCGGAGGAGATCGCGGCGCGTACGGTCAATAAGAACCGCGCCCGCTCCGGGGAGTCCAAGCAGGCGAGCAAGACCTCGACGCACGACATGTCGCCGCAGCAGCGGGGCGGCAAACGCTCCGGCCGCCCCGGCCCGCGCGGCCAGACCAGAGACCAGCTCTACGCCGAGGCCAAACGCCGCGGCGTCAAGGGCCGCTCGAACATGAGCAAGAAGGAACTGCAGGACGCGTTGAACAAGTAGCCCGATACCGTCCGGGTTCCTGCGGGTAGCGCAGATTCCGTGATCAGCGAACCGGTGGCCGGCAGTCGGCCCGGTCGGGCAGACCGCCGAACTCCAGCCCGATCGAGACGCGCGATGACCGCCCGGGCGCAACGGAGTCGGCTGACGTCGATGCCATGGGTGGCCGCCGTCAAGGCGATCGTCCTCGGATTCGGTGGTGTCAAGCTCGAGGACATCGCCGCCATGGCCATCGGCGCGGTCGTATTGGTCCTGGCCAATCCCGGGCCCGAGGTCGACCCGGATACGGCGAGGCGGCACGCGGCCGTCGTCGCGACCGGCCGTAACGACCAGCCCGACCCGATCAACAATGTGCTGGTGTTTCCCGGAGCCTTCCCACGGTCTGCTGGACGCAGGGGCGACGAAACTGACGACTGCCGCCCGGCGCGCCGGCCGCCCACGCCATTGCCGACATGATCGAGGATCTGGACGCGGGCCACGAACACGGCCGACCGTCACGGCGGGTGGCCGATCCAGTCGGTGACCGAGACGCTGCCGACCATCACATCCCGGCGTTGGGCCGCGAATCTCAGCTGAGCGGTCAGCCAGCCGGCGGGCACGAGCATGTCTGGGTCGGTGGTCGCCACCCACGTGGTACCGCGCCTGATCAGCTCGCGTACGCCGGCGGCCCTTGCGGCGCCGACGTCGCGTCGTGCGACCTCGTTGACGATCGCGACGCGATCTCGGCGGTGCGGTCCGTGCACGCGTCGGCGACCACCACGACGGTCGCGGCTCCGAGAGGTAGTAGAGGATCTCGGAGAACATGATCAGGTCGAACGTCCCGACCGGCCGCTGGGCTGGGATCATCCGCTGTTCGACGCTGGCGAGCGGCGCACGGCGGCGCGCCTGACTGACGGCTGTGGCGGAGGTGTCCCACGCGAGGACGGTTGCAGCGTTCGGCGAGCATTGCGGTGCACGTCGTTCTCCCACGGTGCCGGGCACACGTCGAACCCCGCCAGCGGCCCGGGGAGCCGGAGCGTGACCTCGTCGTCGCGCACGCCACTGTCCGGCAGGCCCAGCCGTACGACCTCGCAGTCCCCGATGTGTCGCAGGGCGGCTGTCGTCTCGACGATCCGCCGTGCCACGATGTCCTCCCCCCGGGTGGGAGGCTTCGCCCTCGGTGACCGCGATCAGCCGGAGCCAGACCGCGTTCGGCGAGCATCGTCATCAGGCCGCCGACGCCGAGCGCCTCGTCGTCGGGATGGGCGGCGATGACGACGGCACTGCACCAGCCCGAGACGTCCAGCGCCGACAACTCCCGAAGGCCCGGCCCGCCACCGGGTCTCGGCGGTGCCGGGAGCGTCGATCGGGTTCACCAGGTCTCTCCGGTGACCACTTCGACGAGCTGGGTCACGTCATGCTCGGCGTGGTGCTGGCGCACGTAAACGGCCAAGTCGGCTACTCGGCGTCCGTGCTGTTCGCCGTGGCTCAGCCCCCCGGCACCCAGTGCCCGGCCGGTCCGGTCCATGACCCCGCCCCGGACGTAGCCGGCGTGCGAACTTCTGCACCGGCTCGATCACCCGGTCCAGCGCGGTCTCGGTCTCCAACCTGCTCACCAGGCTCATGAACACCGGCCTTCTCGACCGGACCGCCGCGATGGCCTGGACCCGTACGGCGGGTTCAGCGGGAGTCGTCCTGCTCCTCGGCGCGCCGTACGCCTTCGTCGTCGGGTGGGAGTGCATCGGCTTGCCCCACGTCGACGCCGGGCACACCTGTTCCGCTGGCCTCGTCCTCCTGACGAGCGATTCCCTCCTCTTCCGCGGGGACGGTGCGTCCGCGCGCATCCGAGTCACGGGTGACCGGTGCGAATCGGCGATCATCGGTCTCGGCCGGCTCGTGTCCCAGGTTCTCGTTCTTCGCCATGGATCCGGCCCTACCCGAATATCGCAGAGATCTACTCCCCTACCCGGTTCAGGGCCGGGGAACATGTGTCCCGCGTGTGAGTGGTTGGTTGGGGTGGCGGTCGGCGGGTGCCGGGTAGCGTCTGTGGTGACGCGAGGGCCTGAGTCCTTGCTAAGGCTGTGCGGTTCGGCGTCCCCGGCCGTCCCCTGGTGATTCATGTACTGGGCCGGGCCAGCAAGATCGTGGGTTGAGCCAGCTGCGGGGAACATCGCTCGCATCTACCGGGACTCGAAGTCCTCTGCGCAGAGCGCGGGTCCTGCGGTGGGCTGGGGTCACGAACTGCTGATCGGATGTCGAGCCGTCGAGCTCTCTCATTAGGGCGTGGCGTGCCCCCTGCACGGCTCACCTGCACCAACACCCTGGAGGACGGATCGTTGAGGGTGACATGCGGGATCGACTGGGCGGAGAGGCACCATGACGTCGCTCTCGCCGGCTCCGACGGCAACCTCCTCGCGCACAAGCGGATCAGCGACGACATCACTGGCTGGCGGATCCTGATCGAGTTGCTCGCACAGTACGGCGACCGTTCCGACGATCCGATCCCGTGGCGATCGAGACCAGCCGCGGCCTGCTGGTCGCCTGCCTACGCGCCACAGGCCGCAAGATCTACGCGATCAACCAGCTGGCCGTTGCCCGCTACCGGGAACGCCACACGGTCGCCCGTTCCAAGTCCGACCATGCCGACGCGATGACCTTGGCGAACATCCTGCGGGTCGATGCCGCCCACCATCGGCCGCTGCCGGACGACTCCGAGCTCGTGCAGGCGATCGCGGTGCTGGCCCGGGCTCAGCAGGACGCTGTCTGGAACCGGCAGCAGCCGGCCAACCAGCTGCGATCGCTGCTGCGCGAGTACTTCCCCGCCGCGCTCAAGGCCTTCCAGGTCAAGAACGTCGGTCTCACATCTTGCGAGGCCCGTGCGGTTCTCACCGCCGCACCCACTCCTACAGCGGCCGCCAAGCTCACCAAGGCTCAGTTGCGGGCCGTGCTACGCCGAGCAGGCCGTCAGCGCAACATCGAGACCTGGGTGGAACGCCTCCAAAGCCTCTTCCGGGTCGAGGGCCTCCGACAGTTGCCCATGGTCGAGGCGGCCCTGGGCAAGCAGACCCAGGCACTGACGCTACAGCTCGATGCCGCCTGCCGCGCCGCCGATGAGCTCGCCGAGGCGACCGGCCAAGCGCTCCACCAGCACCCCGACGCCGAGATCATCACCAGTTTCCCCGGTCTGGCCGACCTGACCGGCGCCCGCGTCCTGGCCGAGATTGGCGACGACCGCACCCGTTTCACCGACGCCCGCGCGCTCAAGGCCTACGCAGGTTCGGCACCGGTCACTCGCGCTTCGGGTCGAAGCCTGATGGTCGACCACCGCAAGGTCAAGAACCAGCGGCTGGCCGCCGCCGGCTACGTCTGGGCCTTCGCCTCCCTCCACAGAGCCGGGCCACGAGCCCACTACGACCACCGCCGAGCCATCGGCGACCGGCACACCAGCGCGCTACGCGACCTCTTCAACCGGATGCTCGGCCGCCTCCACCACTGCCTGCAAACCGGTCAGCCCTACGACGAGACAACGGCCTTCGGACCACGCCTGGCGGCCGCCACTTGACACCCTATGAAGATCGGATGTCTGCAAGCCGGTTCGCCGAGCCGATCGGGGCGTGTGAGCCGGGCGAGGTCGGACCCCTCTCGGGCAGCAGCGCGTCGAGGTTGTAGCCCGAGATGCGGCGCGGGATGTCGGGGTAGCGCGTACGGATCAGCTCGAGGTTCTCCTCGATCAGCTCCCTCAGCGCGCGGTGGATGTCGACGCGGGGACCACCTCGGCGAGGATCCGGTCGTACGCCCCCTTGCTCGTGGGGCCGACCCACATGCGGGTGCCGACGTAGGTCAGCATCTCCAGGCGGAGGACTGAGAGTCGGCGATCTTCCGGTATGCCTGGGCGGACGCGCCGCAGGAGTTGTTGCCGATCATCTCGCCAATCGTACACGTGTCGTGGGTGGACGGTTTGAGGCCGACCATCGGCGTGTACTTCGCGAGTTCTCCGTTGAGTCCGTCCAGGCAGGCACCGGGCTCGACCAGCGCGATCCGCCGATCGGGATCCACTGAGAGGAGCCGATGGCAGTACTTCGACCAGTCGATCACCACGCCGGCGTTGCAGCACTGCCCGGCCAGGCTCGTACCGCCCCCACGGGACAGGACCGGAACGGTCGTCCTCGTAGCTCGTGCCCGACTTGTCGCCTTCTCGTCGCACCGCCTCACCGTACCCGCAAGTACGTTATAACTACTATCTACTTGCTTTTCTGTAGTGGATGCTTTTATTGTGCTAAAGACAGTTGGTTCGATGAGTCAAGGGGAAAAAATGATCTTGGTAACGGGCGCGGCCGGGAAGGCCGGATCCGGGGTGGTCAGGGCGTTCGCCCGCCGTGGCGTGCCGGTGCGAGCGCTGGTGCACGAACCGGCGCGAGCGTCGTGGCTGACCCAGCTGCCCGGCGTCTCCGTGTTCGCGGGTGATCTCCGCAACCGCGCCACACTGGGGCCGGCGTTGGAGGGGGTCAAGCGGGCCCTGCTGATCTCCTCGCCGCGCGAGGAAATGGTCGATGCGCAGATCAGCTTCATTGACGCCGCGCAGGCGGCCGGAGTGCCGCACGTCGTAAAGTTCTCGGGCCGCGAGGCCGGCGTCGGCTTCGACCAGGAGGTGTTCCGCGGCACTCGCTGGCATGGCCAGATCGAGCGCTACCTGGAGCGGTCCGGGCTGATCTGGACGCACCTGCGGCCCAGCCAATTCATGCAGAACTACCTTCCCAGCTCCATCACCGGCGTCGACGTAATGGCACGGGAACTGGTCATGCCGATCGGGGACGCCCAGCTCTCACCCGTCGATATCGCCGACATCGCTGAGATCGCGGTCGGGGTCCTGACCAGCGACGGCCACGAAAACCTGGCCTACGACATCACCGGCCCCGAGGCCTTGAGCATGACCGAGATCGTCGAGCGCATCTCTGCGGCGACCGGCACGCCCTTCCGCTACATCGAGGTCACCCTCGAGGAACAGCGGCGCCGCTATACCGCCGCTGGTCTGCCCCCGCACGTGGTGGACCTGTTCGACGAGCAGTTCAGCGAGCGCCGACGCACTCCGGTGGCCCGGGTCGAGCTCGCCGCCCACCACGCCTTCGGGGTGACCCCGACCAGTTTCGCCGCGTTCGCCCGCGACCACGCCGCCGAGTTCACCGGACCGACCCGGTGACCGGCACCGCCCGGGATCGCGCCTGGGCGCTGGCGCTGACTTCGGTCGGTTCGTTCATGGTGATCCTGGACATGCTGGTGGTAGCCACCGCGCTCAGCGCCATCCAGCGCGACTTCCACGCGTCACTGGCGGATCTGGAGTGGACGGTCACCGCGTATTCACTCAGCTTTGCCGCCCTGCTGATGACCGCCTCAGTGCTGGGCGACCGGTTCGGGCGCCGCCGTATCTTCGCGATCGGGCTGGCCCTGTTCGGCTTCGCCTCGGCGGCCTGCGCCCGGGCGCCGAGCATCGGCTGGCTGATCGTGGAGCGGATCATCCAGGGCACCGGCGCCGCGGTGATCATGCCGATGGCGCTGGCCCTGCTGAACGCGGCGTTCCCGCCGCAGCGACGCGGCTGGGCGATCGGGGTGTATGGCGGGGTCACCGGGCTCGGGGCGCTGCTGGGGCCGATCATCGGGGGCGCGGTCACCGAAGGGCTGAGCTGGCAGTGGATCTTCTGGCTGAACGTGCCGATCGCGGCAGTGGCAATACCGCTGGTGCTGACCCGGCTTCCGGAGAGCCGCGGGGCCGCCCGACGGGCCGACCTTCCCGGATTGCTGGTGTTCAGTGCCGGAGTACTGGCCCTGGTCTGGGGGCTGGTCCGCGGCGGCGACGCCGGCTGGGGCAGCGGGGAGGTGGTCGGGACACTGGTGGCCGGCCTACTACTGGTGGCGGTGTTCGTCGGCTGGCAACGGCGCACCACGGCACCGATGATCCCGTTGCGGCTGTTCAGGTCAAGGGCGTTCTCCGCCGGCAACGTGGCCATCTTCTTCCTCAACGCCTCAATGAGCGGCGCGGTGTTCCTGACCGCCCAGTTCCAGCAAATCGCGCTGGGCCACGGACCGCTGAACGCGGCGCTCCGGCTGCTGCCGTGGGGCGTGGCGCCGTTCCTGATCGCGCCGCTGGCTGGTTCCCTGGCCGCTCGGGTTGGTGCACGGCGGCTCGCGGTGACGGGCCTGCTGCTCCAGGGAGCGGGGATGGGATGGACCGGGTTGGCCTCACACCCCGGCGTCGGCTACGCCACGCTGGTCGTCCCGATCAGCCTGTCGGGAATCGGTTTCGCAGCAGCCATCCCGATCCTGACCCGCTCGGCGGTCAGCGATGTCGACTTGTCCGATGTCGGTACCGCGTCCGGGGTGTACAGCACCTTTCGGCAACTCGGCGGCGCATTCGGCGTCGCGGTGCTCGGCGCGCTGTTCGCGGGCTTTGGAGGCTACGACTCCGCCGCCGTGTTCAGCGACGGCTACACCGCCGCCATGCTCGCCGCCGCCGCCGCTGCGCTGATCGGCGCCACCGTGTCCGTCGGTCTGCCCACGACCGTTCGTCGGCTGGTGCCCCCGGCTGAGCGCGACGCATCGAGCACGTCGGAACTGCTCAGCGCGGGACGGGGTGCCGACCCGGGCTGATGTCCTCACGCTACCGGCCACGAGGAGGATGACGGGAACGTCGGTGCAGTGAACGGACGTATTATCAGCCGCAAACCAGGCGGATTTGATGTGGTCTAGCAGCCCAGACCGACGGCTCCCGGGAGGATTAGGCCATGGGTCGGCAGCCGGTCAGGCTAAATGAGCTGGTCGAGCACTGGACGGTGCTCGATGACAAAGCCGAGCTCACTGTAGGGCAAGCGAGGCCCGACGCAGTTGGGGTCCGCCCTGTTGCTGAAGTACTACACGCGGCATGGCCGGTTTCCGCGTGGACGGGCGGGGTTCCCCCGACGAGGTCGTCGGCTACGTCGCGCGGCAGATGAAAGTTCACGCTGCCGGCCCGGGTTTTACGAGTGGTCTGGACGGAGGATCGAGTATCACCATGCCCAGACCGTCAGCACTGGGCTTTCGGGGGTGCGGGGTGGCCGACGCGGAGAAGCTGACGGCCTGGTCGGCCGCCGATGTCGCGCAGGCCGAACGGCACCCGATCGGGTCCGTGAGGAGCTGCTGAAGCATCCCCCATCCCCCAGTGGCGCCGGAGCCGACCCCTGTCGGCCCCGGCGCCTCTATACACCGAGAGCTTTCGATCAACTTTGGCAAGCTCGCTGCCAGCAAATCCAGGAGCTCCCGGCTGCGCTGCAGCTGCTCCAGCGCGGGCCGTGCCGGCGCAGCTGTTTCGCTCAACCGCTTGGCGGGACCGATCGAGCTGGGCACGGTTGACCATGTGGCGGGCGATCCCGTCGCCCATCGCCTTGAACCCAGCGTCCGGGCGGCGCAGCAGGTCGGTGACGCGACCACGGCGACCTGCTCATAGCCGCCAGGTCATGGATCGCCGTCACCCTCTCCGACACCGTCCGGGGATGGTTGTCCTTCTGCCCGACGACGCGTTTGGCTGCGTTCTCGGGCCACTCATGGCGGCCAGTGCGCTCGTTCAGCCGCGGATCGGTGATGCGTTTCCATCGTTCGGCGTCGTCCGGGCAGGTCAGCCAGGATTCTGTGGACGCCGTATGCTGGTGCTGCACCGGCCAGCGCGAAGACGCCTGCCGGCGCGACTTCAGTGTCCGACCGGGATGCGGGTGTCATCGAACAGCCGCTGCATGTCCGCCTCGACGCTGAACAGCTCATCGGCCGGGTACGCGCCGCCGGCCTGCTGGATCGGCTCGATCTCCAGCGCAGCGTCGCCGGCCTCGAACTGGTCGCGGGTATGTCGTTCGTCGATCTGAAGGATCCGCGTCACCAGCTGCTGATAGCACTCGATGCTGACCTGACCGACCTTGCCGGCGTCGGCACCATGCGTACGGGTGGGGGTGTTAATCTCCGGGGTCCTCTCGCGGTGGGCTCCTGGCGCCCGGGGGGCGTGAACCATGGGTGTGCCAGTGGCTTTCCGCCGCCGCCATGCCCGGCTCCGGCACTTGGGACTACAAAAGATCGCCCCACCTGCCGCTCGGCACCGGCCACCCATTCGGTTTCGCACTCCGGACACACCGCAAATGCCGAGCCCGGCACCGCGCAGTGCAGAACACCGCATCCGGCCGCAACCAGCCCGGAAGCGACTCCCCACATCCCAGGAACCACAGCTGCGCACCCTCGGCCACCCGCAAGCGTGACCGCATGCGACAGGGCCGACAAGGGGCAGACCGAGCACTCCGGGAAGGGCAACGAATCTTGCCCGTGGACCCGGTTTCGGCTGCGGGCTGGGGCTGGATCGCCATCGAATGACCCGGCGCGCCGGGCACCCGTTCCGGATGCAATCATGGAACCGCCCGCGTCGTTTCGCACCCTTCCGACGCGGGTTGTCCGTGTGAGGGCAGCCTCCCGGGGGCAACGGTCGCGCATCACACGGCCGCCCCGGGCGGCATCCCGTCCAGGTGAGGGCGGCACGCATTCGCGTTCTGCAGGCGTCACGGCGTGGCGCTTGGACGTGACGCTCACCGGGCCGGTGGAGGTGCGCCGGAGCGCCCGTGGCTCTCTTGCGGGGGTAAGAATGCGCCTCATCAACCACCCACGCGGTGCGGGGAAACGACGTCGGGCCCACCCCCGGCCCGGAATGTGGCCCATCGGCGTCGTGTGCGAGGGCGGGGAGGCCTTGTCTCCCGCCGGGCCTCGCACGCTGACAGGCTCACGGTAGCCGGCCGCGACCACGTGATCACGCGCGCGTGTCGAACCAGGCCCGCCCCGCTCAGAACCACTTAAGTACCCCTCTAGGTAGTTTCCCTGATTTGCGCTGGTCAGGCCTTCGACAGGGTGGTGAGCGAAGGACCAAGGATGCCGTTCGCAGCCAGTGAAAGGAGAGGGGGCGAAGCCCGATGATGAACACCTGTGCGGGCTTTGGTGCGATCTGTGAGGAGATCGAGCGGATCGAGCGCGTGAGACCACACCTGCGCGACCTCGGCGACCTCGCCGACCAGGACCGCCGGCTGGCCGCCTTGTGTGCGCGCCGTAACGCACTCGCCGGGTCAGAGGGTGCGGGCATGAACACGATCTGTGCGCCCGCCCCGGCCGGCGCTGCCAAGCCGGGCCGCCCGCCGGGCCAGGCCGCCGACGGCGGTGGCGTATGCGGGCATCGGCCGCCCTGCCCACCCGCCGATGCTCCCGACCACGACGCGGCCCGTCTGGTCGACTACCACCCCGAACAGGGACGGGGGCTGCTGTACGACGGCGTGATCGTCTTCGACGACATCGGCGAACCACTCCCCGGCGGGCACAGCATCCCCATCCACAACGACATGTTCGAACCGGCGGCCGCATAGGCCGCGCCGACTCGACGCTCGGCAACGCGGGCCCAACTCCCCCCGCACCGAGCGTCACAACGGATGGACCAGGCCTCACCGATCCCCCAAACCCCGGTAAGGCACCCCGCACAGGCCCATCCGTCCCCCGCCCGACGCCGGGCCGGCCATCACACACCGGAGCCCCGATGCCGGCCCGGCGCCGGGTCACAACGAACCCACCGACGGGGCATGGCCGACGGGTACAGGCCCGAACGAGGTCGCGGCCATGCCCCTAATCAGGCCCGGCGACGAAACCCCCACGCCACCGCCGGACGGGTCGTTGCCCCGGCCTATTTAGCCTGCCCCCGACAACGTTCCCCGCAGGGATCCCCGTACCGCCAACAAGATCAACGGGTTAGGAGCGGGCACTTTAAAGCTCGCGTCGTCTCAATCGCTGCCGGCCGCAGGCCGGGACATGTTGTGAGTGGAGGCTCGACCGCGACGACGGGGGCCCGGTCGCAGAACCACCCCTGAGTAGGGGCGGGCTTGTTGGGGGGATGGGCGACCGTCCTAGATAGCACGGGCGAGGTGCTTCCCTGCGGAAGCAGCGTGTTCGTCCGCCTGATACGTCCGAGCCCTCGGCGGACCAGACCCAGCTTGGCAGTCGGCGGGATTGGGCGGCACTCAGCACGTCCAATCGAGCGTTCATATCCCGGGCCTTCGTCGCCGACCTGACGGCGGCGAAGTGCTCCCCGCGCGGCGTGAGGCCTTTCCGGAGCTTCGCACCTCCCTCCGGACGCCGGGGCCGGCACCTCGTTGCCGGCCCCGGCGTCAGGCCACGCTGCAGGTGCGCTGCGGCAAGTGCATCCGCAGCACTGTCCCCGACCAAGGGCCATGAGTGGGCACTGACTTGGTCCAGCGCGACGCGGAACAACGCAGGCTTGTCTGGGTGGGGCCCGATATTACGCATGTGGCCGGTGGCCCGGGACCGAATGGGTCGGCGAGACATTTTATCGATACCGGGCAGCGCGGTATATATTTCGCCTATGCATGGCCATCGTCGGGCCGCGGGGGTTAGTCAGCACCTGCCGTTCATGGACCACGACGCGATCTGCAATCGGGAGGTGAAGCCGAGTTTGGTCAAGATATTTTCGACATGGTTTTCCGCCGTACGCTGGGCTATTACAAGCGTGGCGGCGATCTCTTTGTTGGACATCCCTTGGGCTATGAGATCGGCAACTTCTCGTTCGCGGCGGGTCAGGGTTGGTGAAAGCTTGCGTCCTTGCTGACACTCGTCGGCATCGGGAATCTTTTCGCCGAGGGCACAGTTTAGAGCCTGGTCACTGGTGAGAGTGGCGCCATGCTGAAAAGTTGCCGTGAACGCTTCATGTCCGAGCGCATCACGTACCCTGCGTTCGCAGGCAGCGTGAGAAGCCGACAGCGGGGGAACTTGCGATGGCAGCGTACCGAGCGATCGCCATCGCGAATAGGCAGCGCCTAGTAGCTGCGCCGCATGTTGATGCCGATCCTCGCTTGCCGCCATCCAGGCCATGACCTCAAGGGACTGCGTCACGCTCAACAGGCATACGTCGTCAATGGATTGTTGAGTCCGAAGACATTCCTTGACAAAATCTGCGGCTCTACCCGTGTCGCCTCGCCGGTAATATTGAAGACCGATGGTCCACAGAGATAGAGGGCGATATGTCTCCGCCTTAAACATGTCGATCAGCGTGAGTGACTCCTCACAGGCAGCGATAGCCTTATCTGTCTCACCAAGGGCGCCGAACGCATGAGCCAAGAAGTGCAACGTCCACCAACGGGTACAGGCCAGACCATCCATCTCGAGACATCGATTGAGGGCCTCGTATAGCAAAGGGATCGCTTCGGATGGGCAGCCTCGGTGGAGTGCCGCTTGCCCAAAGCATGTCGTGACGCGCGCGACAGCCTCAGAATCACCTAGCCGAACTGCCACGGAATGGGATTCATGCAGGAGTGATCGCGCCGTATCCGTATCGCCTTGAAGGAGGGCATACCGGCCGGCGACGCGCAGCGCCTTAACCCGGGCCCTTGTCTGCATGTGATCTTGTTCCAGCGCCTGCCCCAGCCAGTGACGACACTCGCCCAATAGCCCGTGGAAGCCCCAGTAGTCATCGTTGGTAGCAACGATCTGGAAGACATGCTGTGTTTCGCCAGGCTCGGTCAATGAGAACAGGAGCGCCGCCCGCAAGTTGTCATGGTCCAAGTGTAGGCGACTAAACCAGTCTAGCTGATGCGGCCCAAACCGTGCCTTTTCGGATTCCAGGATCATTCGCTCGCAGTAATCACGATGCTGACGTCGCAAAACCCTTTCTTCACCCGAGTCGGTCAATAGCATCAGGCCGTACTCGCGGATTGTTTCCAGAAGACGGTATCGGGCGCTGGTGCGTTGACAGTGTTCTCTGATCAGGAGTGACTTGTCGATCAGGCCTGTGACCAGTTCGAGCGCGCTTTCCCGCGTGATCGCACCATCATGACAACAGATATTCTCCACAGCATCCAGATCAAACTGGCCGGGGAACACGGACAGCCTTTGCCACAGCAGCCGTTCCTCGGATGAGCACAGCTGATAGCTCCAATCGACCGCCGCTCGCAGCGTCTGTTGATGCGGTGGTGCAATGTGGCATGCGCCGGTCAACAACCGGAAACGGTCATCGAGACGTTCCAAGATCTGCTCCACCGACAACGACCGCAAGCGGACCGCTGCCAGCTCGATCGCCAGTGGAATCCCGTCCAGCCACTGGCACAACCGTGCCACCGTCTGGCGGTTGCGGTCTGTTATGGCAAAGTCTGCAGCAGATGCCTTGGCGCGCTCCATGAACAGACGCACCGCTTCACTCTCGTTGAGGGCCTCGGCCGAGACCGGCGCGTCGAGATCAGGCGTGGACAGCGGTGGCACGGCCAGAACATGTTCGCCACTGATACCCAGCGCCTGGCGACTTGTGGCCAGTACCCGTACGCCAGGGGCGGTCTTCAACAACCTGTCAGCCAACTCCGCGCACGCCTCCGTCACGTGCTCGCAACCATCCAGCAACAGCAGCAGTCGCTTGTCGGAGACAAAGGCCACCAACGAGTCCAGGGGCGGTCCCAGCGGCCGGTCCTCCAGTCCCAGTACGGCACCGACCGTCTGCGCCAACAAGTCCCCGTTCTGCAATGGGGCAAGCTCTACGCTCCAGACGCCATCGGGGAACGTGCGCCGCGCCTCGGCTGCGACCCTTCGCGCCAGTCGCGTCTTGCCGACACCGCCCACACCGGTCAGTGTCAGCAATCGGGTACGCCCCAACAACCGTCGCGTGTCGAATGACTCGTGGCGTCGGCCAACGAAGCTGGTCTGGTCGACCGGCAGGTTCCCTACCCCCTGCCAGGACCGCTGAGCAGGCATAACGTGTACAGCATACGCCCGATGCCAAAGGGGAGAAAAGGTCGTCTTCATCAACCACCGCCGTCGACCTCGTCGGCTGCCCGATCCTGACCGCCCTCATGCCCGACCGGCGCATCCGCATCCAGCCACGCGTCGCAAACTCGTTATCTCCAAACAACGCCAGGGGCACCATCGACCGAACCAGTTACAAGACCACCGTCAGCATCGACATGAACATGGGCGGTCTCGACAGCACACGGCACGGACACCTCTCGGCTGCGGGCTCGCACCCGGATCAGGTCGCCCTCATCCATCACATCCTCGATGACCAGCGGCGACAACCCACGAAGACCAGCCACACAAGATCATCAACATCAAGCACGACCCAACGTGATGCGCCACGACCGTCTGTTACCACCGAAAGTGCGACAGAGCCGAACGCTGGAGAGATACCCCCGCCGGCTGCTCTGATCCAGTCGGCGAGGTCGCCGATCGCGGTGTCATCGTTGAGGAATCCGATCCATATCGGGTGGGTGCCGTGTCGGCGTTCTTCGGCCGGCGGGTGGACCACGACGATGTTGTCTTCGGCGCATGGCCCGAGGCAGCTGGAGAGCAGGACTGGTCACGAATGCGCCTCGTCACGGCCGGGGAACCGGCGCCCGGAACACGCCGGGACCTGCCGGAGCGCTCGCTCGCTCCTCCGGCCGCCCGGCTCACAGGACGGCGCTCAGCGCCTCGGCCTCGATGGGGTCGCTCAGCCGGATGCCGGTGCCGTGGCCCTCGGCGTACTGCATGAGCGTGAATCGGGCAGTCGGCGTCAGCGGGCCCCGTGATCACATAGTTGATCACGGGGCCGCTCTGTCTTCGACCAGCGCGCTACCGATCGACCTCATCCCGAAGCAACGGGATGGGTATCGCGAAAGGAACAGTCGCGTAGAAGCCTCGATAGGCGCCGAGATGCCTGGAACCCTTGCCCGGGATTACGGGCCGAACAGCATCCATGCTTGGCGATGTCAGCCGCAGTGCGAGAAGGCATCGTTCCACTGGATGAAGACCCCGTTGATCGGTACGCCGCCACCCCAATCAATGCATGTGCCCGGAGCGTTTATCTTCACCGGACCAGAGTAGAAGGCGTAATTTCCATCGTCAGCTTTGTAACCAGAAATAACTCCCGGCAATGTTTCTTTCGCAATGTAGGCTAGCGTTTCGGTCGTGGTTCCCGCGTATGGGGAGTTCTTCCACGTAACCACGCAGTCCGTGGTGCCGTTGTACAACAGGTGAATGGTCGTGACCGCGCCGAGGTTGTGATGGTCGATCTCGTGGTAGCTGCCGCCGCCGCACGCCGCGATCGGTGACGATGCCGCCTCTGCTGGATCACTCACGGCCACCGATCCGGCAAGCACCACCGCGGCGGCAACGGCGAATACCGATCCCTGCTTGAACTTTCGCACTGGTACATTACGTTCCATATGTAACTTTGGGACATCGGGAGAGTAATGGATAAGGCACGGCTGCGTTTGAGAAATCGGGGTGTTCAACAAGTATGCGGGCACCCGTTTCTCTACGCTTTCGGGCATGGAACCCGCCCCTGAGCCCAGGCTGCCGTACCCGCACGTCCGCAACGATTGGTGACGACACGCCAGCGCTACTTGGTTCGGAGATTCAGCCGATCACGACTTTCGGGCGTCCAGGAGGGCCGTCGGAAGCCTCGCTTCGGAGGTCTTCGTGTTCCTCGCTCTCGGTGGATGCGACGAACACGAAGACGCAATTCGCATCCAGCGTCAGATGTAGAACAGGGTGGTGTAGTGGTTCCCGCCCTTGATGTCGATTCTCCCGGACACACCAATCCCTCCGACCCGGGCTATGTAAACAGGACCGGCATAGTAGTGGTAATTACCGGCATCCTTGTCAGGGAGGCCGTTACCGTTGGTCTCCACTCGAACTTCGAGCCAACTCGTCTTGCCGAGGTACGTGGACGTCGGCCGAGTAACGGCGCACACTCGCGAGGCCGCGTGCGCATAGGACTTCTGGTACCAGTACACATAACCGACGGTCTTCTTCGGGCTGCCCGCCGGGGGAACGTTGACGGCCACCTTCCCTTGGTACGTGTAACCCGCGCAGGGGGCACTGGCCGCGCTGGCGCCCGAGGACACGGACACCAGGGCGCCCGCAGCGACGCCGACGGCAGCCAAAACCCCGGCTACTTTCGTACGAAACTTCACGATCCGACTCCTCTTGTAAATTCTAGTGCGCCCTATGACCGACCTAAGGGCTGCCACATACCGAACGGATTACGATCCGATCAATGGCCATTTTTCGGTCGAGTCGACTCACTCATTTGTGGTTACGTGAACGGCACTGGACGTGTCGCTCCGGACCTTTTCCGCGCCACTACACATGATCGGCCGGCGGGCTCGCCCAACGGGACGACCAGTAGCCCGGGCAGCGATTACGTGCGTCTTCTCCGGTTTTCCCAGGCCCTCTAGCAGGGACGAGTTCAGTTCACCGTCACGCAGTAAACGATCACGACCGCGTACCGTCCCGAGGGACTTGGAACGCCCGAAGACTGCCACCTATCGACGGTAGACACAGCCTTTCCCGCGCCACCAGGTTCGCCTTGCACAGTGAGGCGGGCACCCAGTATCGGAATGCTGAGCCGGTTCGGCGCTCGACGATCAATCCACAAGCGTCCGCACCAGCGTGCGGAGGGCGTCTTCCAGGGCGCGGCTCTCCCCATCGCCGAGGCGGGACGACAACACGGACAGCCGGGCGGCGTGCTCGCCGAGGGCGGCGTCGACGGCCCGCAGCCCCTTGCCCGTCAGAGTGATGCGAAAGCTGCGCCGGTCGTCGGGATCGAGGCTGCGCTCGACCAACCCGGCGACCTCCAGCCGGTCGATCCGGCTGGTCATGCCGGCCCGCGACATCATCAGCTCGGCCGCCATCTCCGATGGGGTCAGTGTGTACGGTGGGCCGGAGCGGCGCAGTGCGGCGAGTACGTCGAACTCGCCGCGGCGCAGGCCGTGTCGCGCGAACACGGCCTCGCTCGCGGGGCCGAGCATCGCCGCCACCTGCACCAGCCGCCCGAAGACCCCCATCGCCGACAGGTCGAGGTCGGGCCGTTCCCGGCGCCACTGATCGATGATCACGTCCATCGCGTCTCGGCGGTCGCCCTCACTCATGCCCTCAGTCTATTCGCCACATGATAGTTTGATGACGTACTATATTGATGTTTATTATCAGCCAGCTGACTATTAGGAGGCGGCCAGACATGTCATCGATCAGCGAGAGCGTGCTGTTCGTACGCGGCGCGCAGGCGGAAGTGGTCGGGAGGGCGCCAAGCGTGACCCGGCTGCTGACCGACGGCGGGGCCACCGGCGAGACGATGAGCGCCATCCACACCACGATGGGCAGCGGCGTCGACGGGCCCCCGCCGCACTACCACTCCGGCTCGGCCGAGATCTTCTTCATCATCGGCGGCGGCCTCCAGGTGCTCGCGGGCGAGCGGATCTTCACGGCCGTGGCGGGTGACTTCCTCGTGGTCCCGCCGCTCACGCCGCATGCGTTCCGCACGCCGGACGACACCGGTGCGGACCTACTGATAATCAAGCCCACGGCCGAGCGGTTCGAGTACTTCCGTCTGGTGGACCGCGTGGTGAAGGGCCAGGCGAGCCCGGCGGAGATCCTCGACAACCAGGACCGCTTCGACAATCACTTCGTCGAGAGCAAGGCCTGGCACGAGGGCCGGGGGAACCGGTGAGTGTATCCGTCGCGCAGGCGGCGAAGGTCGGCGGCCGCTCGGACGCCCGGCGGTGGCTCTCCCTGACTGTCATCCTGGTCGCCGCGTTCATGGATCTGCTGGACGTGACCGTCGTCAATGTCGCCGTCCCGAGCATCCAGCGCGACGTGGGCGCGGGTACTCCACCGTCGGCTGGGTCACCGCCGGGTACACACTCGCCTTCGCCGCCGTTCTGATCAGCGGCGGCCGGCTCGGAGACATCTACGGGCGGCGGCGCCTACTCCAGATCGGCATCGCGGGTTTCACCATCGCCTCCCTGCTGTGCGGCACGGCCACCGGACCCGGGATGCTCATCTGCGCCCGCTTCCTCCAGGGCGGCACGGCGGCGCTCATGATCCCGCAGGTTCTTTCGATCATCCACGTGAGCTTCCCGGCGGAAGAACGCGGCAAGGTCTTCGGCATGTACGGCGCGGTCGGCGGGCTGGCCGTGGTAGCGGGCCCGCTCCTCGGGGGACTGTTCGTCCGGATGAACCTGTTCGGCTGGGACTGGCGGCCGATCTTCCTGGTCAACATCCCGGTCGGTCTTCTCGGGATCGTCGCCGCGTCGATCTTCGTACGAGAGTCGCGCTCGCCCGACCCGCTCCGCGTCGACGTCGGCGGTGTGATCCTGGCGACTGGGAGCGTGTCGCTGCTGGTGTACCCGCTGGTGCAAGGGCGGGAACTGGGCTGGCCCGGATGGGCGTTCGCGCTGATGGTCGGCTCGATCGCCACGTTCGCGGCGTTCATCCTCTACGAGCGGCGGGTGATCACGCGCGGCGGCGCGCCCCTGGTGGTGCTGAGCCTGTTCCGGTCACGTGGATTCGCCGGGGGCTTCGCCGTCAACCTGCTGTTCAACACCGCGTACGGCACCTTCTTCCTGATGTGGACGCTGTACATGCAGGTCGGCCTGGGCTGGTCGGCACTGCACGCCGGGCTCACCGGCATTCCGTTCTTCATCGGTCTCGCTGCCTCGGCCGGCACGGCCGTGCAGTACCTGACGCCGCGGTTCGGGCGGAACGTACTCTGTTCACCGGTGGGCTCCTGCTGATCACGGGAATGCTCGGCATCGCCCTCGTCGCCGGCCGGTACGGCGCCGACATCCACTCGTGGCAGATGGGCGCACCGCTGTTCGTCATGGGACTGGGCATGGGGTACGTGGTCGCGCCGGTCATCGACTTCGCGCTGACCGAGGTGCCGCATGAGGACGCGGGGGCGGCCTCCGGCGCCTTCAACACCACGCAGCAGCTCGGCACCTCGATCGGCATCGCGCTGATGAGCGTGGTCTTCCTGACCGGACTGCCCGGTCAGGCCGGCCGGGGGTCGACGCGGTGGCGCCGCAGGTCCACCGGGAACTCTCGGCCGCCGGCGTGCCGCGGGCAACACAGGACGACGCGCTGACCCGCTTCCGTACATGCGCGCGTGACCGCGCGGGTGAGAAGGACCCTGCCACCGTCCCGGCGAGCTGCGCGACAGATGGCGGCACCGCCATCGCCGCGACCCTCGCGGCGAATGCGCCGAGGGCGCAGGCCGTCACCTTCGGCCGCGCCTACCGGGTCGGCATGTTCGGCGTCGCGGGATTGATGGTGCTGGTCACGGTTCTGATGCTCAGCCTGCCCCGCTTCGCGATACCCCGCGAACCGTGACACGACGCACGGCGTCACCGGGCCGATGCCGGGTCCGCCGCGCGCACCATACCCATCGAAAGGGGACCGACCGTGATCGATATGACGCTGATGTACGCGACCCACGACGCCTTCCGGGGCGACCTGGACCGGCTGGCGTCGGTCACCTCGGACAGTGGGGGCGGTGGGATCTCCGCCCTAGCGCAGGTCCGGGCGGGGTGGGACGACTTCCGCCGGTTCCTCACCGTCCACCACGAGGCCGAGGACTCCGTACTCTGGCCGAAACTCGCCGGCAGACCGGCCGAACAGCGACTACTCGACGCGATGGAGGCCGAGCACACCGCGCTCGACCCCCTGCTGGCAAAGATCAACGACGCGCTCGCCGATGACGACCCGGTCGCGCTGGGCGAGCATGCCGGCGCGCTGGCCGCCGGGCTCGTCGCGCACCTGCACCATGAGGAGGCCGACGCACTGCCGCTGATCACCGAACGGCTCACGGAAGAGGAATGGGCCGCGTTCGGCAACGAGCAGCGCCGGCGGCTCGGGCTCTCTGGCGCCGCGGTGTACTTCCCCTGGTTGCTCGACGGGACATCGGAGGAGCGGGCATGGGAGCTGCTGCGCATCCTCCCACCCCCGTTGCGCTTGATCTACCACGTCCTTTGGCGCCCACGCCACGCCCGCCGCCCCGCTGGATCACCAAGGCTCCAGACGGAACGGCGGCCCGGAGCGACTGAAGACCGTCGAAGTCCAGCCCGTGCTCGGCCAGGGGAATGCAGCATGGGCGAACGCAGCGACGTGCTTAAGTGGTCGTGGGTCAGGCTCCCGTACGTCGGCCCGTGACCGCCGAAGGGGCTGGCCTCACCCGCCGAAGTCGGGCACGTCGGCGGACAGCAGGTGCTCGGCGCCGCCTTCGAGGACCTTGGCCGTCTCGGTGGAGCGGGGCGGCATAGTCTTCTCGTGATGTGGATGGCGTCGTCGACGGTGGCGGCGTTCGCGAGGGCGAGTTCGAGTTCGCCGGCGTCGAACACGCCTGGGCCGAGTTCATCCGATCGCGGCGGCCGACGCGGGCGCTCGTGCGCTGGGCGGCATTCAGGAGTGTCGCGCTGATCCGGGAGTGCGCCACTGAGCGAGCTCAGGAGTGGGTCGACCGCATCGACGGCTGCCGGGGTGGCCTCAATGGATTTCCCCGAATTTTACTTGTCAAGGCAGCGTCCACGTGCTCAGGCGTGCCGCGAAACCTTTTCGGGTCGAAGCCGACGCGGATTCCTTTCCGGACAGCTTCACGACGTGGGTCTCGCCTGCCGCCTTGGAGGCGTCGATTAATGTGAGGTGCGTCTCCGCCATGCGTTCTTCGGGAGGAGATCAACAGGACGCGGTCGACGCCGTCGGAGGCGGCGGTGAGCGTCTTGGGACGCAGCATGTCACCCTGGGCGAGTTCCGCACCGTCCAGCCCGTCGAAATGTCGGGCCTTTTCGGGGTTTCGGAACGGTGCTCGTAGGGGGACGTTCTGCCGGGCGAACTCACGGATGATCACCGTACCGATGAGGCCGGTGAGGCCGGTGGTGCCGGCGACAAGAATCATTACTATCAAATAAGTAGCAGCCACTACATAAAAATCCCTTGTTTTGTGTAGGATAATGGACATGACCACGGCCCGCACCTACGGCGACCCGTGCGCCGCCGCCCGCGCCCTCGACCTGATCGGCGAACGCTGGGCGCTGATGATCGTCCGAGAACTGCTCTTCGGCCCCAAGCGCTACAGCGACCTGCAAAGCGGCCTGCCGGGCGCCAGCCCCACCGTGCTGTCCCAACGCCTACGCGACCTGGAGGAGGGGCAGGTGATCCAGCGGCGCAAACTCGGCCCGCCGACCCGAGCCTGGGTTTACGAACTCACCGACTGGGGCCACCAGCTCGAGCCCATCTTGGTCAACCTTGGCCGATGGGGCCGCCGCACCCCCGCCAGGCAGACCACCATGACGCTGGGCATCGACTCCCTCATCCTTGCCCTGGAGTGCCACCTTGACCCCGCCATGCTTCAAGGGCTGGACGCCACCTTGCTACTCGACCTCGGCGAGGATCTGTTCACCATCCGCGCCGTCGACGGCGATCTGGCCATCCAACGCGGCGAGCCGACGCACTGGAACGCTGCGCTTCGCACCGACGTGGCCACCTTCAAAGCCCTCGTGATCGAGGGACGGCCCATCAACGAGCTCGACGGCCGGCTCGAAACAACCGGGGATCGCGAAACCCTCCACCGGCTGCTGGACGCCCTCACCACCGCGTAACGAGGCGACGCAGCGACGATATTGGAGCCGTCCGGCCGATCAGTCACGGCTCACGCCCTGGTCTGTACATACAAAGACCAGTTTCAAGCGGAGGTCTGATGCCGGACTACATGTTGTTGCTGTACGCACCCGAGGGCGAGAAACAGGACCGATGGGCGGACATGTCGCTGTGGCTGGCTCTCACGGAGAGTCTTCGCAGGGCAGGACTGCTCGTGGCGAACAGTCCGCTGCATCCGGCGACCAGCGCGACGACCGTACGGGTCCGCGATGGCGAGACCGAACTCACCGATGGGCCGTTCGCGGTCACCAAGGAGTTCCTGGCCGGATACTACGTCCTGAGATGCGCGGACCTCGACGAGGCGCTCCATCATGCGGCACGGATGCCGACCGCCCGCCACGGTTCCGTCGAGGTACGGCCCATCGTTGACGCCAACGAGATCCCCGATACCGGCCGGACGCCGGCTGCACGAATGTGAGCGGCCTCGGCTGGACCCCGCCGACGCCCATTGGTCCCACCAACGAGTCCGACTGGCTCGCCAATGGCCAGATCAAAATCTCGGACTGCCGCACTAGCCTCGCGCTTTTCCTGGCGGGCCGGTAGCGGATGGCGATCGTCAGCATCAGGGTGCTCTCTGAACTGGAAGGACAGAAGTTGTCGGCGGTCCTATTCGTGCCAAGCCCTGCAGCATTCAGGTGAAGGCCATCGGCGGTAGACATCGGGCCTTGCCTCAGCGGGCAGCGCCCGGACGGTCACTGCACGTGTCCTCCAGGGAAACGGCAGACGCCGCGCCCGCTCTCCGGCCTGTGCCATGCACGCCACTGGACGGCGTCGGAATGGACGGCGCGGAAAGCCTGCTGAGGACCGGCCGGAATACCCGTGTCGCGCGGACATGGTGGCGCGAACCAATTCACAGCTGGCCATACCTGCTCAAATGGCTGCCGATCGGGGCCACGATCGGGGTTGTGTCCGGGCTGGGCGCGCTCGCGCTCCACGAGCTGCTCGCACTGGTCACCGATGGCACGCTCGGCCTGCTGGCCGGGTTCTCCCCCGCGACGGTCGCAGGGGACGGGCACGCGGCGCCCGCGAGCGAGATCGGTAGACCGTGGATCGTTCCGCTGCTGGTCGCCGGTGGCGCGGTGCTCGGCTCCTTGCTGGTCCGCTGGCTGGCACCGAGCGCGGGCGGGCCCGGTACCGACACGACGATCAGAGCGATCCACCATGAGCCGCGCGGCATGCGACGTCGGGCCACCGTCGTGAAGCTGGTCGCCTCGGCCCTGACCCTGGGAACCGGCGGCTCTGGCGGGACCGAAGGCCCAGCCGCCCAGATCTCCGCGACGGGCGGGTCGGCGACGGCGCGGGTCTTCCACCTCAGCGACGCCGACGCACGTGTCGCGGCCACGGCCGGCCTGGCCGCCGGGGTCGGCGCGATCTTCAAAACCCCTCTCGGGGGCGTGTGCCTCGGCGTCGAGCTGCTCTATCGCCGGGGCATGGCCCCTCAAATGCTGATCCCCGGTCTGATCGCGACGGTCGTGGCATACGCCGAGTTCACCGCCGTCCACGGTTTCACCCCGATCCTCGGGTGCCAGCCGGCCGGTCTGGCCGCCCCCGCCCCGTTGCCGTTCTTCCTCGGACTCGGCGTGCTCGCCGGCCTGGTCGCCCGCTGCTACTGCTGGGCCCTCCCCCACACCAAGGCGTTCTTCAACGCGCAGCGGAGGATCCCGTGGCCGGTCAAGCCCGCCATCGGCGGCCTCACGGTAGGCGCACTCGGACTGCTGCTGCCCGACATCCTCGGGACCGGTTACGGCCTGATTCAGTCGAGTATGGACGCCCGATGGTTGCTCGGCGTCCCCTTGTGGGTCCTGCTGACGCTGCCGCTGGCGAAGATCGTGGGCACCTCACTGACCGTCGGGTCCGGCGGCACCGCCGGTACCTTCGGACCCGCAATAGTGATCGGCGCGGCGACGGGAGCCGCGTGCTGGCGGCTCGCGGAGATGTCAGGGGCCCCCGTCGCGGGCCCGGCGGCTTTCGTCATCGCCGGAATGGCGGCCTGCCTTGGCTCCGCGATCCACGCACAACTGACCGCCGTGATCATGGCCGCCGAGTTGACGGGCACCCTCGACTACCTGATCCCGACCATGATCACCGTAACCGTGGCCAGTGTGATCATGGGAGACCGGACCCTCTTTCCGAGCCAACCCCGCAGGAGAACGCGAAGCTCAGGCTAGAAGCGATCATGGTCTCACGGGCTGGAGACGTCCACCAACGGCACGCCGCAGCTCTGGGCGTCATACGACGACGGCGCGACCTGGAAGCCGATCGCCGTCCAGACGAGCGGCGGCCAGTTGACCGCCTCCGTCCCCAACCCAGCACCCGGCAACATGTCGTTACGCACGCGGATCCCAGGTCTCGTCGACCAGACTGTGATCGACGCGTACGGCATCGCCTGAGCCGTACCGCCCCATCGCTGGGAGCACACCCCCTGAACGGTCCCGTCCGGATCACCGGACGGGACCTTTCGGTTTCCGCACCGCGCGGTGTCGGCGAACGAGTGATCGGCTGTTCCCGCTGCGAACCCCACATTCCAGGATCATCCCAGTTTGGGCTGAACCCGGAATACGCCCAGGTCGCATAGGGTGGCCGAATCTCCGGCACGCACAGGGCAGCGAGCGAGTGATTCGTGTGGCCACCAGCACGGCTCACCTGACGCTGACGTCCACTGGCCCGATCCCGGGCCGTCCGGTCATGCCGGCGGTGTCTCGACCGCTTCGGGACGGGGGAAGGAGTCGAGCAACCGCTCGACCGCGTTCAGGTCGCCGGACACGGTGACGTCTCCAGCGCGTACGGCCTCCTCCAGGCGACGCCTTCGGGTCAGCACGGCGGCGAACGTCCTGGTGTCGGTGGTGATGGTCGCGTCAGGAGCGGTGGGCTCGCCGCGGGTGATATCGATGTCGCCGTCGGCGACCCGCGCGGCGACGCGGTCGTCGCCGAAGACCAGTGCGTAGGTCGCGGACAGGCCGTCGCTCGCCTCCGAGGCGAAATCCCCCTGAAGGGCCAGCATGAGAGCGTCCACACTGATGCCCGCATCGAGATCGCGGAACGGTGAGAGCCTGCCCCAACGGCCGAGTTGAACGAGGACCGGTCGAAGCTGCTGCCCCCATTCTGTCAGCTCGTACACCCAGGACCGCGCGGGCGGGCCGAGCTTACGGCGACGCACGATGCCGGCCTCTTCGAGCTCGCGTAGCCGCTGCGACACACGATTCGGGCCGGCGTTCGGCAGGCCACTTCGCAGATCGCTGAAGCGCTTGGGGCCCAGTAGCAGCTCCCGTACCACGAGGAGGGCCCAGCGCTCGCCGACCAGGTCGAGAGCGTGTGCGGCGGCACAGGCGTCGCCATAGGTTCGCGGGCTTCCCACATCGTCGAGTCTAACCGACGACTTGTTCCGATACGGAGACTGTTGATATCGAAGTTGTACTAGATGGTTCATATATGTAATCATCATCTCGCGTTCCCCGAGCAGAAAGAAGGAGTAATGATCCTCATCACAGGAGCGAACGGACGCCCCGGATCGGCCGCCGTCCGGGAGTTCGCACGACACGGCACACCGGTCCGCGCACTCGTGCGGGACCCGAAGAAGGCGGACGATCTGCGGGCACTGCCGGGCGTCGACGTCAGGCACGGCGACATGCTCTGGCCCGAGACACTGGAGTCCGTGCTGGACGGAGTTGATCGCGTACTGATGATCAGTAGCGCCGGCCCACAGATGCTGGAAACGCAGTGCACGTTCATCGACGCCGCGATCAGGGCTGGCGTCGGCCACATTGTGAAGTTCTCCGGCAAGGACTCGATCGACGGATTCGACAATGAGAAGTTCCGTTCCAGCCGGAGCCATGAGCAGATCCAGCGGTATCTGTTCGCCTCTGGTATGCCGTGGACCGTTCTCCAGCCGAGCCAGTTCATGCAGGTGTACTTCGAGGAGGTGCCGGACATCGTCCGCTCCGGCGAGCTTCGCCTGCCGCTCGGTGACACGACGCTCGCGCCGATCGACGTCGAGGACATCGCCAAAGTCGCCTATGCCGTGCTCACCACCTCCGGTCACGGAGGCAGGACCTACACGATGACCGGCCCCGATGCTCTCACCATGGCCGACGCAGCCCGCCATATCTCCGACGCCATCGGCAAACCGGTCCGCTATCGCGACGTGACCTCAGAGGAGAAGCAGCGGGCCTGGATCCAGGCCGGGTACCCGCCACCGCGCGCAAGCGCGTTCGTGCAGCTCTTCCAAGAGCGGAAACGGCTGGGCCGATCGACCGTCGACCTGACCACCCACCAGCACTTCGGAGTCGAACCGACCACTTTCGCGGAGTTCGCCCGTCGCAACGCCGATATCTTCCGCGGCGCCACCGACTACACCGTCACCCCCGCGTGAACAGGCAGGAGACAGCGATGAATCGAGAGACAGAGCAGGCGATTCCCGCAGGATCGGACACGAAGACATTTGTGCTCGTCCACGGTGGCGCACACGGCGCCTGGGCGTTCGAACGGCTGGCATCGCTCCTCGTCCAGGAGGGTCATCACGTCGTCGCGCGGGACCTGCCAGGACATGGGCTGGGGGCGCGATTCCCCCACTCGTACACCACAAGACCGCTGAACCCGCAAGAGTTCGCCACCGAGCCCTCTCCCGTCGCGCACCTGACCCTGCGGGACTACCGCGACCAGGTGACCGACACCATCCGGCGGCTCGCCGAACGCATGCCCCACCGCCACATCATCGTGCTCGGCCACAGCATGGCCGGACTCGTTCTCAACCAGGTGGGTGAGGCCGTTCCCGAACTCATCGGCCGCCTGGTCTACCTGTCCGCCTGGATGACGGCCAACGGTACGTCGTTCAGCGACTACATGGACGCACCGGAATTCTCCACCGGATTGATCCCCTCCATCCTCCTCGCCGACCCGGCCGTCACCGGCACGCTACGCATGGACTTCCGATCCGGCGACCCGGAGTACCGCGCCCGCGTCAAGGCGACCTTCGCCGCCGATGCGGACGACCACGACTGGGAGGCCGTTACCAACCTCCTCACCCCCGACACCCCCATCGGCCCGCTCGCCGAAAAGGTGACCGTCACACCGGCTCGATGGGGTCGAATCCCCCGCACGTACATCACCTGCACCGACGATCGAGCCGTCCCACCCGCAGCACAACAGCGGTTCATCGATGAAGCCGACAAGTACACCCCCGACAATCCCACCGACGTACGAACGCTCCCGACCAGCCACTCCCCCTTCGTCTCCCAGCCGGAGAAACTGGCGGAAATCCTGCTCGAGCTCTGAACGGACCATCACGCCGGCCCCGCTAAAAGACGAAACAAAGCCGACGCTCCCGTGGCCCATGTCTTGACGGCGTGCGCCGTGAGGCGCTCACCGGCCGAGAACACCACCAGTCAAGCGATCACTGCTTGACCTGCAACAACGGATCACGCGGAGGCCGATCCGCTGGACGTGACCGCCGGGTCTGCCGCCCTCAGAGCAAAATCCTTCCCGCTTGGACCAAGGGCCGGCATCGCGAAGCGTCTGCAACACAGGAGCCGGGCTCGCGTTCCGCCACAGCTGACGCCGATCGACAGCATGTCCACCAGTCACCAGAGTTACGCAGAGCCGCTTTTCATCTGGTCGCACGAATCCGAGCGGCGGCCCAGGATGGCAGCCTGTCAGGTTAAGAATTGCGCCGATGCATGGGCGACCGGCGGTTTTGGACCGATCGCTTCGGGGCGACCTTCGGGGGGCAGGGAGATATCCGGAGCTGGCGGATATCTCCCTGTCCTTCCCGGTCGATGGCGAGTACGAGCTGGTCTTGGAGATGCGTGAGATCGAGTTCCGCGCCCTGATGCCGCGGTGCCCTGAGGCGGCGGGGCCGGCCTGCATCGCTTACCTCGATGGGGCGCATCCGGTGCCGCTGGGCCTGCGCTGGACCGAGCTTGACCTGGTTGGCCGGTGCGTGGCTTGGGACAACCCCGGCCTGCCCGCGCCGATCCCCAACTTCGCAGCGACCGCCTTCATCGTGGCCCATTCAGTCGGGTAGTTCGGACGGATTTCAGTGACCATGCGCACCAGTTATCGGCCTGTGCCCCTATGCGGCGGCGGAGCACAGATCCACCACTCATCCCAGCCATAGAGAACGCGCGTCGGGCTCTGCGGCTTGATAGCCCTTCTGTGATGCTTTCCCGAAGGAGATCGGCATTGAGTCAGGGAATGCCCTGATCGTCTCGTTCGTCTGCTGTTGTATATGTTCCATTGTTTGGGGAACATTCACGGTATCTCCCGCCAGATTTATCTCTGCAAGGGCAAGCTGCCACGCCCTTTGCTTGCTCCCGTGCCATTCGAGGGCATCGGCTATATCCATCACCGAACTGACGAACCCGGCCTGCGAGCGATGTATCGCCTGCATCGCCCCGGTCGCGACCTGGGCGACCTTGCCGCCCCAAGCCTCAGCGAGTTGGCATGCAGGTGCCCTGCAGGCCGCAGCACTGTCATTGACGACCTTCGCCATCGTGCGATAAATGGCCGCCACTTCCCACAAATATCGCGGTTTCATGGCCTCAACCATATAGTACAGGGCGTCGAAGCCATCGGGGACAGACTCTTCACACGCCCCGCCGGCCGTTTGCCGAATTTCCACCTCGCCCGTCCCGTTAGGAAGCTCGAATGGGGGGTCGTAGATGGGCATGCCATTGTTGAATGGATTGGTCACGGCAGAATTACCGATTGCGGACCGGCCGGTCTGGAGCGGAAATTGGATCCGCATCTCATCCGGGTGATCGGGGACGTCTCTTTGTACACCGACTGTCGTGTCGACATGCCGCGCCGCCGCGAGCTTGTTAACGGCCCCGACAGCGTTTTCCTCGGCTTTCTTATAGCAGGTAGCGGATGCGTTGATCGCGTCAGCTAGATTGGCGAGGCCGAAGTTGCCTGCGGCTTCCCGAACCGCCAGATTGGCTTGCCTGACAGTGGCGGCAAGATCCTGTGCTGCCCGATAACCGCCCAGCACTGCGACATCATTGGTGATCATTGTTTGGCCGACCGCGGAAAGCTCCACGAACAAGATATACAAGCTACTATGAAGGGATTTGGACACCATCGTAAACTTGTTGGCCACGTCGGTCAGCGTATCGATGTCCAACACGAAGCCAGAGTCCGCGGCCGGAGGCGATGGCACCTCCTTCAGAGGGTGGTGCGACTTCGGTGCATCCGGGATGCCCACATGCAGTGGCAAAGTCCGCCGTCCCGCTGGGGCGCCTGTGTGAACGGTGTTACCCATTTAAATCTCCTTCACGGCGTTACGCCGGTGTCTTGAGGCGAACAAACGCGAAAATTGGCCTGGACCGTCGCGGACCCGTGCCTGAGGTAGCGCAGGAGTTGGACGGTGCGGATGACGGCTCGCCGGACAGGGCGTCGATGTGCACGTATTCGGTGCTCTTGGCGGGCCGGTAGAAGGTCAGGTCTTTCCAGTTGCGGATGCGGGGCATCAGGTCGAAGCCGAGCAGATGACCCAGGGCGAAGACGGGGAAGCCTTGGCCTTGGGTATCGGCGTGGATCGTGGTCGGCTTCACCTCCGAGGCGTTTTTGAGCAGGCCTTCGATGATGTAGACGGCCTCCCACGCCCCGCACGGGATGAAGTGCGTGAACAGCGCGATGTAGGTGTCGGAGATGTGGTGGTAGACGATCCCGCCGGTCTTGCCCAGCCGTACGGAGGTCTCGGCGAGCAGGTTGTTGAGGTAGGTGTCCATGTGGGTGCCATCTGCCGCCACGGCGGTGCCATCACCCCAGGCCTGGGAGATGTCCAGGCGGGCGTGCGCGTTGACCAGGTCCGCGATCGCCTCGTTCAGCAGCGGGATCGAAAAATGCCGGTTCGCAGCCCGCGACAGTTCGTGCCCGCTCACGCCAGGGATGTGGCGGGCGGCTTCGTACGGTCCCATGTTGGTGCCCTTGACGAACGTGGTGATCACATACCGGCCGAACGGGTCGGTGAGCTTCGACTCGTTTCCGGATGTCGGCTGTCGTCCTTTGATTCACCCGTCACAACGGCCTGCTTTTCTTGATGCGATCGTCTGCCGACCGAACCGCGTGCGGCTCGGCCGGTGCACGGTGGAGGAGGGGAGTGCGCTGCGCTCTTCGTCGGCATCAGATGCGGACGAAGGTCATCCGACGTCGCTCGTACCCGTTCGAGGGTAGGCGTGGCCTTGATTCGCGGACAGGTTCATCGTGCACAGTGACGTGGTCACCGGGTAACGGAATGCTGAGGCTCGGGCGGCATCAACGGGACTGCGAGCGCCCCGGCCCACCACGATGGCGTGCCGGTCCTCCGGCTTCGGCGAGTCGCCTCACACGTCGTGCACTCTCAGGGCGAACCACATTTCGTAGCGCGCCGACGGGCCGCTCAGCAGCGAGTGCCCGATGGTCTCCTCGATGCGCGTCAGTCGTTTGCGCGCGCCTGGAACCGAGATGCCGAGCGCCGACGCCGTCGCATCGAGGCGGGCATCGTTGTCCAGCCACACACGCAACGTGTTCATAAAGAGCTCCGGGTCCCGTCTGAGCAGCGGCGTCACCTGAATGCCGGCCCACCGGCGCACATCGGGATCATCGAGCACCGCCTCCAGGGTCGGTGGACCGTCGCCTTCTCCTGGTCCATCAAGGATGTGCAGGGCGAGGTAGAACTTCGACTGCGTCTCGATGTCATCCAGCGGGTGACCGAGCAGGTGCTCGATGTGCCGTAGCCGCGCGGCCAGTGTGTTGCGGTGGATCTTCAGCTGCCGCGCCGCGCCGCCATAGAAGTCCAGCCAGGAGCGGAGGGTGATGGTCAGCTCCGCGGAGTCGGGGTCCTGCGCCCGGGGTGGCCGGTAGGCCGTGAGCGGCTCGAGCGCCGACCTCGCCCACGCCTGCCCTCGGGAGCGCACCAGGGTCGCGAGGTCTCCGCGCGGGCTGAACCGGGCGAAGTGGCCGGCGTTCCCCTGCGCCACCGCGAGCGCGTGGAACGCCTGGGCGTATCCCGACGCCATCTCCCGGAGCGCCACGGTGGTGCTGCCGCCGACGTCGACGCCGTTCACCTGGCCGGCATAGACCTGGAGCACGTCTCCGACCTCGTCCACCTCGTCCACCTCGTCCACCTCGTCCGCGACCGGGGTGAGGATGATGATGTGCCCGACGTAGACCGGACACCGTATGATCCAGGCCCGGCCACCCGACACCCGCTCGCAGTGGGCCACCAACCGGTCCCGATCGTCCGGCGGGCCGGCCATCACATAGATCCGGATCCACTCGGACAGACTCGGGCCGAGCGCTCCGGCGACGCGCCGGGCGGCCTGGACGTTGCCGGTCATCAGCAGTTGGAGCACCACTTCTCTGATACGTGTGTCCGCCAGGTCGGCGCGTCGCCGCCGACGGCTGAGATCGTCCACGCGCCAGCACAGTGCGAGTAGCCGCGAGACATCCGTGACGAGCTCCCGCACGGCCGGAGAGAACCGCTCCTTCCGCACCACGACGAGCGTCGCACCCGTCTCATCCGCACCGATCGACTGGACATGCACGACGCAGTCGCGAAGGTCGGCGGCGGCGGCCCGTATCTCGCGGGTCACGACCCGCTTGATCTCGGTCGCCGCCTCCTGGAGAACGTCGGCGGGAAGCTCCGGAAAGGCGTGCAGCGGCGCGCCCTCCTGGCCGAGCAGAACGGCGCTTCCCCCGACCTGACGTGCCAGCCGCCGCACGAGACGCTTCAAGCCATCCGGCCGGGTCGACTCACGCTGCATCTCGCGCAGTTCGACGCCGGTGTGTCCCGTAGCGTGTTCCCGCTCCTTCCGAATGACTCTCATCGTCCGCGTCCATACCTGGGCCGGGTCCTTCGGTGCGATCAGCAACGCGATCCCGTGGCGACGCGCCAGCGCCCGCAGAGCATCACGATCGAGCGAGCCGACTCCGGAGAATCCCGTCGCCAGGACCACGCCCGCGGCATCTGCCCGGGCGGCCTGCCGTACGGCGGCCTCGATCCGGTCCTGCGGCGGCTCGCCGGACAGCGACACGATCAGCAGGACCCGGCGGAAGGCGTCTGCGTCGATCTGGGACCAGCCGGCCAGGTCAACGGCGGAGACGATGAATGCCGACTCCACCACGACCGCGTCCGTGGCTTCTCCCACGAGCGGCCACGGCCCGAGCGCGGCCTGCTTCACGAGCACACTGAGCGTGAGCACATAACCACCACTTTCTCGTTCCCGGAGGTTCCACGGCACCGCGGCATCGAACGCCCCTCTTATAGACCCGGGCCCGAGCCGCAATTAATCGGCCGGACAGCGAATATTCCACTCTTCCCCAGGATCGAATATGTGTTCGTGCACCATCGCGCGGCCTCCATCGACCGCTCGGCCTGACTCAGCACTTCGAAACCGGACGGCCGCGTCACTGTGCAGAGTTATTCTGGTCGGCGTCCGCCGCACTCCCTAGCCTGCAAGCGAGCCGATTTTCATTTGAGCATGGAGCACGCCTTCGGGGATATTCATCAGGCCGGATGACGTGGACACGAAATTTCTGGAACCGGAGAGCAGAGGCGATCGAGCCTCATGCGAAGCGACAATCTCATTCAGATCGTGCGACGATCTTGGCGTATTCGTGGATGGTGCCGCCGAGGCGCTGATTTTTAAATTGATCTGAATTCGCGGGGGAAGGAAAATCCAGCGTAGCTGGCTTGCCATGTGGTCCGCATCGGCAGGCCGGCTGGATACGGAGCAGGACCTCAGCCCCGCGATGGCGCGTACCGCCTGCGGGAAACCCGCGCCCGCAGCGGTGTTACTGGAGGTCCGCCCGATCGAGTCCAGTGAGAGCGGCGAGCAGAGCGGACCCCGTTGGGGCGAAGCCGAGTCAAGGCTTCGTGTGTAGAGAAAGGAACTCTTGTGAAGAGCGTCGTTGTTTTCCTGTCCGCAGTCGGCGTTGTCGCACTCGCCGGACGCACGGCATCGGCGGACTAGCCCACTGCGGTTCAGTCCTCCGAGCCGGGGAAAGCAGCCGGAAAAGGCGCCGCCTCGAAGCCGGTTCCGATCAGGCTGGTGGCGAAAAGGGCGAAGGCGTCCAAAAGCGTGCTGTCCAGCGGCCACTCGTTGTCATGTGTGAAGGTAATGGTCGTCAACCAGACCAGGAAGAAGCTTGAGGTGAACCCCTCTACTTCTCGCTCACCGACACGGACGGCACGAAGCACGACCGAAGGCCGGCGGCGGGGAGCCCGCCCCGGTCAGGGCTCTCACGGGCCTGACCGGCCTCAGTAACACGGGCCACGGCGCGTACCGCACCGTGGCCACCACCTCAGACGGAGTCCTCGATCGCGGATCGTCAAGGTGCCGCCGACGGTCTGGTAGGCCTCACGCAGGAGAGTCATGCCGCCGGCGACAAGTTAGTGGTTCCACGCGGCCGTCACCCAGATGACCTGGTCCCCTGCTGATCGTCCTGCTGGACCTGGAGCCTGCCGGCGGAGTCCTTGTCCACCGCCGCCCAGAGCGTGTTGCGTGCTGGCGCCGGACTCGGCAGGCTCGTCGCGTTCGGACTGTTCACCGAGGCGTCGCGTGTCCATGCCTGCGGGTAGCCGCCGCCCGCGCGCACGATGCCCACGTCCGGATCCACCAGGCCGCTCTTGTTGTAAACCGCGGGATCGTAGCCGAGGTGTTCGTCTGCAGCAGGTTCCTCAGCGCGGCCTCATACGCCGTCCCGAAGAGGGCCTGGCTGTCGGGATTTGTGAATTCCAGTGACAGGGAGTCGGCTCCGACACCTCGGCCGTGTCCGCCCAGTACCCCGCGGTACTGAGCGCCAAAACGAGGGCCGTCATCATGCCAACGACACGTCCGGGTTGGCTGGTCTATGGATTGCACCTCGTTTGGCGCACCTTTCTCGACGCCGCGCCGGGCACAGGCCGAGCAAGGGGTGAGGCGGCGTGTGGCCGGCGGCATCGCCGGCTCAGCATTCTCTTACCCGGTGATTGCATCACTGTGCAAAACCAATCTGGTCACGTATCGAAGGCCACGCCTACGGTCGGGCGCGTGGCGGTGTCCAGTGTCAGGCGATCCTCAGGGCGGCTGCGCGCCGCCGATGGGAGGGGCGTCCACCGGCGGCAGATTTCGTCGCCGTATTCAATTGGAGGGCACCGCACGACCATTCCTCGGTGAAGGAGATTCATGGAAAAAAAGCGCAAGTCCGTAACGGCGTCCGGCGTTGCCGTCACCGCTATCATCGTGGCTGCCGCGGCGGCCGGTCTTACGCAACCGGCCGATGCGTCGAACGCGTCGGCTAATGAGGCTAATCCGTCAATCAGCATCTCCGACGTATCGCAGGACGCCCTTGCTTCGATCGGTCAGTCCGCCCTCGCCCAGGCCATCGGTCGGCACCGAGACACCACGGTAAGACCTATGGGCAGCTTCAACAGCGCCATGGCGCCCACTGAGCACAAAACGGTCCAGTGACGACGGTTAGGTGCGCACAACAGCACACTGACGGCGATCAATTGATCGACCGACGCCGGTTCCCCACGACCGCGCACTGCATCGTCAGCCTGACGAGCTCCTAGCGAAACAAACCCCGGACGACGGCGCCAACACGTCGTCCGGGCACTCCCAATACACCTGGAGTGTTCATTGCCAGTCAATCCAGCAGATCTCCTGAGGCGGTCGGAATGGCCAGATGGAGTCGTGCGTGTCGATGAGCTCGAGAACTCAGGTTGGCGACCGGTTCCATTCCAATGCTTTGTGCTCAAAGTGCAGAGCAGGTGCAACCTATCCTGCGACTACTGCTACCTCTATGAGATGGGCGACCAATCCTGGCGGCGTAGCTCGAAGGTAATGAGCGACGAGGTGATCGACCTCACCGCCCGCCGGATCGGCGAACACGCCCGCACCCACGACGTGCCACTGGTCGACGTCGTCCTGCACGGCGGCGAACCCTTGCTCGCCGGAGCCGAAACGCTCGCCCGGGTGGCGACATCGGTACGCCGTGAGGCGGCTGCAGCCACGCAGATACGCTTCACCGTTCAGACCAACGGGACGCTCTTGAGCGATGCCATGCTGGAGGTCCTCGCCGAGCACGAGATCAACGTCGCCGTAAGCATCGACGGCGATGCCGAAGCGAACGACCGCCATCGCCGATATGCCGACGGCCGTGGCAGTCACGAAGCCGTGGTAAAGGGCCTGAACGCGCTCCGTGCGCCCGGCTACCGACATCTGTATTCGGGGCTGTTGTGCACGATCGACCTCGACAACGACCCGGTGAGGACCTACCGTTCGTTGCTCGACCACGAGCCGCCAGGAATGGATTTCCTGCTCCCTCACGGCAACTGGAGCGCGCCACCTCCAGGGTGGAAAGACGACCCGGACTCCACACCGTACGGAGATTGGCTGATCGCGGCTTTCGACCAGTGGTACGGCGCCTCCACGCAGCAGACAGCGGTTCGCCTCTTCCAGGACACCCTGAGCCTGTTGTTCGGAGGTCACGCCGTCTCCGAGCAGATCGGGCTGGGTCCCGCCGACGTGGTCGTGGTCGACACGGACGGCTTTGTCGAGCAGGTCGACACGCTCAAATCCGCGTACGACGGTGCTTCGGCCACCGGGCTTTCGGTCCGCGACGCCCCCTTCGACGCGGCGCTGCGCCTTCCTGCGATGGCGGCCCGCCAATTGGGCGTCGCGGGCTTGAGTGACGCCTGCCGCGGGTGCGCGGAGCGGGACATATGCGGTGGCGGCTACTACACACACCGATACCGCGAGGGCAGCGGGTTTCGGAACCCGACAATTTACTGCGCCGACATGCTGCGTTTCGTCGGCCATGTTCGCGCACGGATCAGTGCGGACGTCGCGCGACTGAGCGGCGACGCCACCCTCTGAGAAGAAAATCTCTGATGCTTCACGGATCGAGTGAGCGTAAAGATCTGTTCAGCGCCGTTGAGATGTTCTTTCGGTCGCTGCGAAGCCATAGCGTCGTCGACGCGACCGGCGTGCGGATAAGCCGGGTAATGCCAGAAGATGCGCCCGGAATACTACGCGTCCACATAGCGTCCTCGCGGCATTCGTTCGCGGGGGTGAAAGGAATGGATCAGGTCGCCCTCGGCAAGTACATTACGGGCCTGGCGGCTCGCAAGGAGCCGTACTGGAAGGAGGCGGTGCTCGGCGAGAGCTGGCCGGTCGCCCGGTCGGGTTCGAAAGTCGTGGGGTTCTGCCAGATCGCCAGGAAGGACGCAGACCAGTCCGCGACGATCGGAGGCCTGTACGTCGATCCCGAATACCACCGGGCAGGGCTCGGACGGAGACTCGTTGACACGGCGTTGAACGGTCTGAACCGGCCGTTGACCGTTTATCTGGATGTCGCCAAGGACACAGATGCGCCCGCCTTCTACCGACGGTACGGTTTCACGCCGGACGGGGTCGTCGAGACCCCTCAACCGCTCCGCGATTCCGGGATCAACATTCCGTTCATCAGCATGAAGCTCGAACTTTCTTGATCTGGACGTCCCATGCGAGGATGACCGCATGCCGCCTCGTCGGTTCCCCGCCGGAACCGCGTCGGCCTCGACACGCTCTACGACTATGTCGGCGAACGGTCATCGCCCGGACGGCGGCCGTACCGGGCAGGCGGGCAGTGTCCTGAGCAGGTCGGAGAGGTGGCGCGCGCTCCTGAGGACATGGTCCCGGTGGGCGTTCTTCATGACACGTGCGTGCTGGAGGCCTGCTTGGCGAGTTCGCGGATCGTCGCCGCCCACGGCTTCAGCTCCTGCAGGGACTACACCCGAAACGCCGGTGCTCGTCGCAGGCGGTCCACTCGTCACCGCGCCCGTGAAAGCGGACCTCCGCCAGGTCGGCGGTGGCCGCGATCACGGGTGGGATCGAGTCGGGCCGGCCTGGGACATGTCTACGCATACGTACGGGATCGCGTGGAAGCTAAGGAACCCGAGGCTCTCTTCCCGGTTCCGCTCGGTCATCCAGGTCCGGTTGCGGAACTCCATCGCGATCGGCAACGGTTCGTTTGAGCGCCGGGCCGAGCATCTGAGGGGATATGGTCGGCCCGACGCTCTGGGGGAATGGGGGGTCGGGGGGTCCGGACCGGGGGCGTCTCTACAAGTACAGACCCGGGTGCGAACCGAAACTTATCGGTCACTAGCAGAAAATCCGGGCGCGCATCTCCGAACCCCTTCCTGCGCGCCGCGTCGGCCGGGGCGGTGCGAGGTCACGGCGCGTCGAGGGCGTTCAGCAGCCGGTGGAGGGCGTTGTGATCACCGGTGGTCTCCAGTCGGCCGTTGAGCTCGCCGGCGGGGTGTCCGTTGATCACCAGGGCTTTGAAGGTGGCGGGATCGGTCCGGAGTGCGGCGTCGGGCCGGGCCGGTTCGCCTCGCCGGATGGTGAGGTCGCCGTCGGCGATGTCGAGAGTGAACAGGTCTTCACCGAGGTCGAGGAGGAAAGTGGCGGTCAGTCCGTCCAGCCCGGCGGGGCGCAGGTGGCTCTGCAGGGCGAGCATGAGCGAGTCGGTGCCGAGTGTCGCCGTCGTCTCCCTGGCCGGTGCCCGGCGGCCCCAGCGGCCGAGCCGTACGAGGATCGGCTGCAGTTGCCGTCCCCAGTCGGTGAGCTCGTAGACGTATGCCCGGGTCGGCGGGCCGAGCTTGCGGCGTTGAATCACCGCGCCCTGCTCCAGGTCGCGTAGCCGTTGGGAGAGCACGGTGGGGCTGGCGCCCGGCAGGCCGCTCTGCAGGTCGCTGTAGCGCTTGGGGCCGAAGAGGAGTTCCCGGACGATCAACAGTGCCCAGCGTTCGCCGATCAGGTCGAGGGCGCGAGCGGCGGCGCAGGGGTCACCGTAGGTGCGGACCGTGGTCATGCCGACATGCTGTACGGTCTAGACAATTCACTTGTTTTCCTGTAGCAGTAGCTCCTATGGTCGTAGCCATGTGTCCTGATGAGTTCCTCGCCCGAGGAGCGGATGGTGGAGACGCAAACCGTCTTCATCGACGCGGCCAAGGCCGCGGGCATCCCCCACATCGTGAAGCTCTCCGGCAAGGAGTCCGGCATCGGGTTCGACGCCGGCAGGTTCCAGGGCACCCGCGAGCACGAGGAGATCGAGCGGTACCTCGAAGCCTCCGGGCCGGCCTGGACCCACCTGCGCCCGAGCCAGTTCATGAACCGCTACCTGCCGGGAGCCCTCACCGGCGTGGACCCCGCGCGACGGGAGCTTCGCCTGCCGATCGGCGACATCAGGCTCTCACCCGTCGAGACCGAGGACATCGCCAAGGTCGCCGTCGGGCTGCTGCGCTCCGAGGGCCACGAGGGCAAGGCGTACGACATGACCGGCCCCGAGGCGCTGTCGATGAAAGAGGCCGTCGAGCACATCTCCGACGCCACGGGCGCCGATTTCCGGTACGTGGCGGTCAGCCTGGAGGACAAACTGCAGGAGTTCAGGGACCGGGGAGTGCCCGAACCCGCCGTACGGATCGTCGAGCAGCAACTCGCCGAGCGCGCCCGCCATCCCGAGTCCCACGTACGCCTCGAGGCCCATCGTGCCTTCGGTGTGGAGCCCACCGGCTTCGCCGAGTTCGCCCGGCGCAACGCCAAGGCGTTCCTCGGCTGAGATCCCGCGACTGTAGAGGGGGGAGTGCCCCGGCCGGGAGCACCTCCCCTACGCGCTCGGCCTACCGGCCATCGCGTCGAGCGCCACGAAATCGGAAAGGGTTGTCGCATGCGTAAACTCATCCTGCAGATGCAGACCTCGGTCGACGGGTACGTGTCGGCCGCACAGGAAGACCTTGACTGGCAGGTCTGGAACTGGGGGCCCGACTGGGCCTGGGACCCCGCACTACGGGAGTACTTCAACTCGGTCTTCGACAATGTCGGCACGATCCTGCTGAGCCGTCCCATGATCGCAGAAGGCTATCTCGACCACTGGCGCCGGACCGCCGAACAGCACGTCGGCGACCCCGAGTACAGATTCGCGCGCAAGATCACTGATGTCGAGAAGGTCGTGGTGACCGGCAAGAGGCTGGACTCCAGGTGGGACAGGACAACCATCGTCAACGGCGACCTCGGCGAGGTCGTCCAGAAGATGAAACAGGGCGATGGTTCGAACATCATCACCTTCGGCGGGACCCGATTCGCCGAATCGCTGATCACAGATGGCCTGCCCGACGAGCTTCAGCTGTTCGTCAACCCTACGGCCGTGGGTGCGGGAGATTCCATTTTCGCAAGTGCGCGGAACAACGGCCTGCGGCTCACTCATATCGCCTCCCGGGCGTACGCCTGCGGCATTGTCGTCAACCGCTACGCGTTGAAGAACTGAGTCCACGCCCCGTGGGGCGGCCGCCGGCGCGCCGAACACTTTCCGGCGTGGACAGGGTCTGTATCTATGAGGACGTGACGCGTTTCAGGAGACTCTGTTGGCCGCATGGCGTGGATTTGAGAAGTCCGAGGGACGCGCAGCGCTGCGCGCATGGCTCCACCGCATGGCGGCGAACCGGCTGAACGCGTGGCGCGAAGCCGGCCGAGGCTCCGTCGGGCAGCGACCGGCGAGAGCATTCACGCTGTCGGCGCCCCTCCGGCCGGGTGAGCCGCTCTGGCCCGAGCCCTGTCCCGACGCGCTCCTCGACGGGCTTCCGGACGAGGCGCCGGGGCCCGAGGCACGGCACGAGACGACAGAGTCGATCTCACTGGCCTTCGTCGCGGCCCTGCAGCACCTTCCGCCGACGCTACGCGCGACGCTCCTCCTCCGCGACGTGATCGGTCTTCCCGCCGCGGAGGTGGCCGACATCCTGGACCGCCGTGAGAGCACGGTCACCAGCGACCTCCGGCAGGCACGCACCACGCTCACCGTCCACCTGCGCGCGAGCGAGTTCAAGCGGCCCCCCTCGCCCGGCTCCCCCCGCGAGCGTGACCTCGTGGCACGCTTCGCCGCCACGTTCGAACGCGGCGACGTCGAGGGCATCACCGCCCTCCTGACCGACGGGGTCTGGCTCACGACACCTCCCCTACCGTTCGGATACCAGGGCCGGGCCACGGCCGCGCGGGTTCTCTCCGCCCTTGTGTTCCGCGGGGGAACGCGTGAGTTCCGGCTGGTGACCACCCGCGCGAACGCGCAGCCCGCGTTCGGCTGCTATCTCAAAGACGCCCATGCGCCGATCGCCCGCGCGAGCGGCCTCATCGTGCTCACCCTCGCCGGCGATCGGATCTCGGCTCTCACCCGCTTCGCCGACAACAACGTCCTGCAGCGCTTCGGCCTGCCACCGACGCTGTACGGATAGCGGCCGATCGAGAACGAGCAGAAAGCCGCGGGCGGCAGGCCCTTTGGACCTGCCGCCCCCTTTTCGTGCGGTCGTCGGCTATCCGTCAGAACGGAAACCAGACCGGTGCGGTCTCGCGCATGTCATCCTCACCTCGCATCCGTACACATGGGGAGCCCGAGGAATGGTCCCCTGCAGGTGAATACCGAGGAGCGAACCGAAACTCATCGATCAAGCGGACGAATTCTCAGGTGCGGCCACCGGCCGCAGGAAGGGTCCGCGGGAGACCGAAGACCTCGAAGAGCCTCGGATTCTGGAACGCCACGATCCGCGACACCTGCCGGTCGGCAACCGTGAGTACCTGAATGGAATGTGCGTGGTAGCCGCCGTCTGATCCGTGGAGGAACGTCGCCGCCGCAGGCTGACCGTTGGCGCGCGTGGCGATCACCCGCCAGACGCCCCGGTTGGCGAGGACGTGCGAGGAGATGAAACCAGAAACGGGCCGGAAACCGGCGAACCAGGTCAGGTGAGGGGGCATCTCGAAGGTGATGTCGTCACGCAGCAGGCGCAGGAGACCGTCGATATCGGAATTCTCAAAGGCCGTGACGTATTGGTCGAGGAGTTCGCGGTGGCCCGCCTCGACCGGCTCGGCGACCTCGTCTTCGACCGGTGCCACCTTCCGGAGTTGCGTGCGGGCTCGTTGCAGCGAACTCGTCACGGCCGCGGTGCTGATCCCGAGCACCGTGGCGACCTCCGCGGCCCGCAACGCCACGACGTCACGCAGGATCAACACCGCGCGTTGCCGGGCGGGCAGGTGCTGCAACGCGGCGATGAAGGCGAGGCGGACGCTGCTTCGCGTCGAGACGATCTTCGATGGGTCCGTCCAGTCGGCCTCGTCGAACACCGTGTCGGGGATGGGCTGCAGCCACGGGATGTCGGAGTCCGACTCCAAAGACGCCCGCGGATCGTCGCTCGCGCCGCTCAGCCCTGCGGGCAGCGGCCGGCGCCTACGGCGTTCCAGAGCGCTCAGACAGGCGTTGGTCGCGATGCGGTACAGCCAGGTACGGAGCGTCGCTCGCTGACCATCGAAGGTGTGATGGGAACGCCAGGCACGCAGAAAGGTCTCCTGCACCAGATCCTCCGCATCGTCCACCGAACCCAGCATGCGGTAACAGTGGGCCATCAACTCGCGCCTGTGCGGGTTGATCGCGCGTTCGAACTCTTCCTGATCCACCACTGTCCCCCCGCCTCCCAACACAGGCAACGTCCGACCGGTCTCGAATCCCAGCGTCGGTACCGCCCTAGGCCGCGAGTCGGATGAGCCGCCGTAGCACCCCCGCGCGGCCGTGACCGCTCTACGGGGGCTTACCCGTACATACCAAGGAAGCAACAAGAACTCATCGCGTCAGAGTCATCTGGATGGATTTCACGACCGGTGTGCTGCACGTGTCATCAGCACCCAAACCGCTTACATTACGTTACCGCCCGGTGATGTGAGGATCGCCGCCGTGATCGGGTGGAGCGGGATCGATAAGTCCGAATGCGGCGCTATCCGACGTGGGGTCAGAGTTGGGAGCAAGTGTTCCGGCAAAGCTCAGGTTTGACAGGAGAAATACGCGTCGCGAGCTCCGCCACTGTCGTCGGCTCTTTTAATTTTCAGACCTATTCGGCTTGATGCTCCGACCGCACGTGGAGTTCTCGGGGCGGTGACGGCCGACGCGAGACCGCCACCGCCAGTCACGTGGATCGAGCCGCCGGTCTGGGCAGACGGGGGTGGAGTATTGGCCGCCCGCCGATCTGCGCTTCGCCGTTGGCTTGCGGCGGGCGAATCCGGATCAGAGTTCCGAGGAGGTCCGCGAAAGGGGCGAGACGCACTGGCCGGGCCTGATGGCCGAGCCCGGTGGCGTCGCGCTCCACTTTGTCCTTCCCAGGGACGGCACGACCTGCCGGTGGTAGGAGACGACTCCACGCCTGTGGAAGCGCGGACTGGACGGACCCGAGCTGGGGGTCGCCCGGCCGTCGTCGGAGGCATCAGCAGCGGGCGCCGGGTGGCAGCGGCGGCCGGGCGTCGCGGCCCGTGGCCGGCGGCGGCACGTA